>DATHIE010000747.1:0-9631 GCA_035316905.1 Chryseolinea sp.
ACGTTTCCGACCTGCTAAGTATTCAAAGCGAGGTGGCTCAACAAATTGCAAGCAAACTAGAAGTGAAAATAAAGCCAGCCACCAAAGCTATTATTGAACAAATGCCGACCAGTAATCCTGAGGCCTACGATCTTTATCTAAGAGCAGTTCACTTAAGGTTTGATTTCGATTCTTTGGAACACTATCGCGCCCTTTTGGAGAAAGCGATTGTGTTAGACCCAGAATTTGCTTCACCATACTCGGAGTTGGGCTACTATTGGCTCGCCAGTGGGGTTTTAACATCAAATGAGAAAATTGAAAAGGCCGAGCCCCTTCTCAACAAGGCGATAGGTTTGAACCCGAATGAAACATGGGCTCACATCTATTTGGGCTATCTCAATCTTTGGGAAAAATGGGATTTTTTAGCCGCGGAGCGCGAGTTCAATTATGCAGCCCAACTTGAACCGTCGAATCTTGCTGCCATGGACACAGATGTGAAATTTTCTATGGGTAAGTTTAATGAGGGTCTGAAATTAGTGAGAAAGAGGATGAAAGTCGAGCCCAATGATGAGGGCTGGAAAGTATATATGGGGTTTGCGCTTTATTTCAATGGTCAACATGATGAGGCGATGTTGTATTTAGATTCCGCCTCGAGTGTAGAAGCTCCAATCGATGTAATGTCAAGAGGCAACTTTTATGGTGAGTTGGGTAGGACTTATCTATATCTTGGTAAATATGAGAGAGTTGTAGAAGTTCTTGAAAAAGCTTTGATGATACACTCATCCGGGAAATTACCTGACGGTGCAGCGGATAAATTTCAGGCCGTCAGGCAAATAGGTACCCTGGCCATTGCTCTTATCCATTTAGGAAAACACGAAAGAGCAACCCAACTTTTAAATGTATTAAAAGAGCGGAGTAAACAAGGACTTGGAGGTAGTCCGTCTTTTTATGTCGCAATGGTTTATGCCCAACTGGGGGAAATTGATCTTGCCTTTAACTACCTGGATAAATCTTTAGCCAATCACGAAGTAGAAATGTATTGGCTAAAAGTAGAACCGCCATTTAAGCCACTTAAGAAAGACCCCCGATGGCAAGTGATTCTGGACAAAGTTGGTTTTCCTAAGTAATCCGGGCAAAGATATTTTAAGTGAGTTATCACTGGATGCCTAGCTTAATCCAATTAAATACTCTCATTAAATTATCCTATCTTAGGAAGGTCACCAGAAATTTAATCTATATGCCATCCTACGAAATAGAGATAATTCTGAACCGCCAGTTGGCTGATTGCCTTTCTATTCCGGTTTTTATTACTGACACGCAGGGCAACCTGATCTTTTACAATGAACCTGCCGAGGAATTATTGGGGCAAAGATTTGAAGAGACAGGTGAAATGCCGGTGGAGGTATGGGGCACTATCTTTACGCCCATGGATGACAACTCCACCATTATACCTCCCGAAAACTTGCCACTGGTAAAAACATTAAGAGATTGTTATCCCCATCACGACACATTCTGGATTAAAAGCATTAAGGGAAATAAAGAAAAAATATCCGTCACAGCGTATCCCATTATAGGGAGAGAAAACAAATTCCTTGGTGCTGTAGCCATTTTCTGGAAGACCAAGTACAATGAAAATTAATTTATGTGGCGTCCGTGGTTCGATACCTACAACGGCACCTGAAAATCAAATTTATGGAGGTCAAACATCCTGCACGCTAGTATCAGAGGATGACGACCTCCTAGTGCTTGATGCAGGTTCCGGAATTCAAGCATTTAATAACAAAGACATTTCTCGCCATAAACGAGTCGATGTTTTGTTAACACACCTTCATTTGGATCATATCCAGGGCCTTGGATTTTTTAGACCACTTTTTATTCCTGACATGGACGTACATATCTGGGGCCCTTCAAGTACTCAGAGCCTCCACTCTCGAATCAGCCGCTATCTTTCTCCACCTTTGTTTCCGGTGCTTATACGTGACCTTCCCTGCAAACTTACTTTACATGAAGTAGGCAACAGTTCATTTGAAATCGGACATTTCAATATTCAATCCTCCTATGTGATTCATCCAGGTCCAACGTTAGGCTATCGCGTAAAGGGCAACGAATCCGTGTTCACCTATATTCCCGATCACGAACCGGCGCTCGGCAAGAGCGGAATAATTAAAAACACAAAATGGACGTCCGGATTTGACATTGCTTTGGATGCTGACTTGATCTATCACGATGGGCAATACACCGATAAGGAATATTCCGGAAGAAGGGGATGGGGACACTCGGGCATTGGCGACGTAATGCAGTTTGCCGCTATCGCTGGCGTAAAGCATTTGTTAATTGGTCATCACGATCCAGTCCGTACTGATTCCCAGCTTACCGAAATCGAAGCGGCGTTGAAGAAAAGTAACGCGTTCACTTTCGATTACGAATTTGCCATTGAGGGGAAGCAATTTGATTTGCTTTAAGAACTCCTGGCCGAAGTTACCATCCCTGAATAGATGTTCAGAGGGTTATAGCTAAGCTTCGCTATTGTCTGCTGTTTCCTTCAATGAAAATTTGAGAATAACAAACCCAATGCTGCCCGCAATTAACGATGAAAGCATAACAACAATCTTTGATTGCTCTATATATTCTGCATCCTCAAAAGCGAGTAACGTGATAAAGATCGACATGGTGAATCCTATGCCTCCGAGGAACCCTGCGCCGATCACTTTCCGGAATTCCATGGGAGCTCGCAGTCTCGCGGCTTTTAGCCAAACCGACAAATATGAAAATAAGGTGATGCCTAGAGGTTTTCCGATTATGAGCCCGGCAAAAATTCCGTAGCTATTGCTGTGATACAAAGTTTGGTACCAGTGAGCGCTGATAGGAATACTGGTGTTGGCTAATGCGAACAAAGGAAGAATAATAAATGCGACAGGTCTGTGAAGTTTACGTTGCAGGATATAGGATGGTGACCTTTCGTCGCCGTTGCCAAAGGGAATAGCAAACGCAAGCAGCACGCCGGTAATAGTTGCATGAATACCGGAGTTAAGCATGAAGTACCACATTACAACCCCGGCGACAAGGTATGGCATCAGGTTGTGAACCTTCAATCGGTTAAGAACAATAAGGGTAGCGAAAATACCGAGCGCTATACCGAGGCTTGCCCAATCAATTGATCCCGTGTAAAATAAAGCGATTACAATAATTGCACCCAAATCATCTATAACTGCCAGTGCGGCAAGAAACACCTTCAACCATGGAGGTACCCGATTTCCAAGGAGAGACAATACTCCCAATGCAAAAGCAATGTCCGTGGCCATCGGTATCCCTGCGCCACGTTGACTCGGGGTGCCATAGTTCAGCATGAGATGCAGGAGCGCTGGAAAAAGCATTCCGCCGATAGCGGCAAAGATTGGCAAGAATGAATTCCTGATATCTGACAATTCACCGATGTAGATCTCCCGCTCAAGTTCCAGTCCGATTAGCAAAAAGAAGATCGCCATTAAACCATCGTTGATCCATTGAACGACGGTGTGATGTCCTAATTCAAAATTCCATAGGGAAAGGTATTCAGTTTGTAAAGGGGAGTTGCTAAGGATCAGAGACAGAAGTGTACAGCAGATGAGAATAATTCCCGACGCCTTTTCGCTATGGAAGAATTCATTAAATAATTGTGAAAGCTTCATTGCTTACAGAATTCGTGAGGGGTTTTGTTTTTTCAGCTCAGCGTGTTTCTTCGTCATAGGGCAATCCGCACGGGAAAGACTATCGGCAAGGTTGAAGTATGCCTCAGTCATTAAGTGCTTTCCAGGCGGGAACGTGAAGCTACAATTTATAAAGCTTCAGTGCGGATTTAGTTACTGGAAGTTGCCGCGATACTGATCATTAAAATCGGATCGGCATACCCCTTGGATCTCATGTGTTTGAGCTGAAAGAATAATGGAGAATTTCCAGGACGGGGATGTCCTGTCAAAAAAATGAATTCATTATAAAAGACGCTTAAGCGTAACCCAAGGTGGCTTCGCTGCTAAGCCTTTTTGACCTGCACGGCACTCAAACCTTTGACGCTCTTTTCGGTTTCGAATGACACCATATCATTTTCTTTTATAACAAATGTCAAGGAGTTGGCGTGGACAAATATGCTTTCCTCAGTTCTTATATCTTTTATGAAGCCGTATCCCTTAGCCTCATTGAAGTAAGTTACACGACCCTTTCTGATCGTATTTGCCATTACTCCTTCGATGTTTCTCGAACCAAGAACAATTTCACTTGTATTGACGATCTGCTTCTTGTTTGGATCGGGTGGTGTGTTCGAGATGTTACCGTACTCATCGACATATGCCATCATTTGTTCCAATGACTGACCTGTCTTTGCATTTGCTTTCCTTTCAGCTTTGCGTTGCTCTTTTTCCTTTTTCTTTTGTTGCTTCTTTTTTTGCTTTTCCTTTTTGTTGAATGTTTCTGACATAGGCTATTGGGATGGGGTTATAGGTTCACTTTATTAATATGAAGAATAAACTGCTTGTCCATTGAGAATTGATACGAGGAGTTCAAAATCATTTCACTTGCCTTAGGGGAAAGCTGCAATATCTCCCACAGGTCTTGTGCAATGACAGATTCCTTTAACCCATTAATCGCTTTTCCGCCTGAAACCTTAAGATCGAAGGTATAACCGCCTTTTTGTTTTGGGTTTAATGCCTTGAACTCATGATTTGAAAGTTGATACTTCTGTGGCTCATTGGTTGAGTCAATCATCATTTTCAGTATCGCGGGTCGATATTTATTCCACACTGGTGTGTAGGTTCTTGGGATCATATCCATCTATTTATTTTATGACCATCATTTAGTTTGGACTCTATGTCTATGGTGTTGATGCTTTGATGTGCTCATCCAACCAAAAGATGATTCACATCCATAACAAGCAACACCGGAGATACTTTTTTGGAATTCCGCTTAATAATTCCTGCCTGATTACCGTCGGAAAGATGACCGGGAGGTAGCCTGAACCGGATTTGGCTTAGAGCTTTACCGGAAAAGGTGTTTCACCTTAATCTACGTGCCTCAGAGTATCTTTATTCATCGCTCTAACAAAGCCTTTCAGTTTGATACGCTTTATTAAAGTTTCTGCAAAAAACTTATCAGAAGCGTCAACGAATTGACAAAAATCTTTGAATCGAATGAATAAATTAATAAAGTCGTCAAAGGTAGTAATAATTGGCCATATTAGAGCAAAGCCGACCATGTACACTGACCGATAAAACGTGTGGCACGTCTTCCTAAATAGGAATTATGCCCAAATAGTGATACCTTTGACGCTCAATTGCGGATAATTAATTCACTGCACCTGGTTTTGCCAACCGTAGTCTCTTAAAGTCTCCTCAGTTAACGGCAGTTCACCTACCAAAGACAAAACAGTAGCAAGGTCTATTGCCACTCGGGATTGTGAGAATCACATTCTCTTTTTATTAAAAACTATTAATGACATTTAAAGATTTCGAACTTTCGGCCGCTATTATCAATGCGCTCGAAGAAAAAGGATATCAAAATCCTACACCAATTCAAAAAGAAGCTATTCCACACATCTTGTCCGGTAGAGACATCCTGGGATCGGCGCAAACCGGCACAGGAAAAACTGCAGCATTTTGTATTCCTATACTTGAAAAACTTAGCCGCTCTAAAAAAAGCGCAGGCGTCCGGGCACTTATATTGACTCCCACCAGAGAGTTAGCCATCCAAGTGTCCGATAACCTCAAGTTCTACGGCAAAAACCTGCAACTGAAGAGCACTGTAATATTTGGCGGAGTGCCGCAATTCCAGCAAGTGAAAGACATTCGCAGGGGAATCGACATCCTTGTTGCTACGCCCGGACGATTGCATGACTTGTTAGATCAAGGTATTTTTTCACTAAGTACTCTTGAAATACTCGTATTAGATGAGGCTGACAGAATGTTGGATATGGGTTTCATCCACGACATCAAAAGATTGCTAAAAGTTATCCCAGCCCAAAGACAAAATATATTCTTCTCCGCGACAATGCCCGCAGAAGTACAAGACCTTGTCAAAAGTATGCTGAAAAATTCGGTTAGGATCGCGGTCGAAAACAAGGCAGGCAAGCTTCAGATCAGCCAGTCCGTCTACTATGTAGCACGAGAAAGCAAGCGAGCATTGCTAAAACATGTGATAGCAGAAAAGGACATGCAAAATGTGATTGTATTTGCACGCACGAAGTACGGCGCAGACAAGATCGCCAAGGACCTGAATAAATCTGGTATCAAGGCTGAAGCATTTCATGGAGATAAAACTCAAAATGCCAGACAACGCGCACTCACGAGTTTCAAGCGCAATGAAACACGCGTGTTGGTAGCCACGGATATCGCGGCACGAGGAATTGACATAGTCGATCTGCCATTTGTAATTAATTACGAATTGCCCGAATCGGCCGAGACATATACTCACCGTATCGGACGGACGGGTAGGGCAGGACAAGCTGGTTTTGCATTATCTTTCTGTGATAACGAGGAGAAGCCAAGACTGTCCAATATTAATCGGACAGTATCGAATAGGTTGACGGTTGTTGAACATCCTTTTAATTAAACTATCATGATTAAAACGACAGCATTGAAGTTCGCCGGCACAAGACGTGATTTTGTTGCCACGCTGAACGAGCGGGTGAATGGTTATTTCAAGAAGAACAATATTTCGCGACAGGGAAATAATGAGATGGTGATAAAAACCATTTTTATGTTCTTGCTCTATTTTGTTCCATATGTTTTAATTATTACGAGTACAATTACAGGCACCTTTGGGCTGCTGTTGATGGCAATATTAATGGGACTCGGTTCGGCAGGAATTGGACTATCTGTGATGCACGATGCCAACCACGGCGCTTACGCTAAAAAAGCCTGGGTGACCAGCCTTATCGGTTACTCCGTAAATCTGTTGGGGGTAACGGCGTTTACCTGGAAAATACAGCATAATGTACTTCATCATTCTTACACGAATGTTCATGATGAGGATGAAGATATAAGTCCACGTGGTGTGTTGAGATTGACACCTCATTCCGAATGGAAAAAAATGCATAAGTATCAATTCATTTACGCATGGTTTCTGTATGGCATGATGACGATAGTTTGGCTGATATCGAAGGATTTTTCGCGTTTGTACAAATACCAGAAAACTGGGTTGGTCAAAGCACAAAAGGGAAATTCCGCCATGGAATGGTCAATTCTGGTCTTTACAAAATTATTCTATATTTCGTACGCCGTTGTTCTGCCCCTCATGGTAACCTCGCTACTCTGGTGGCAAATTCTGGTAGGGCTCCTGGTATTGCATTATATCGCTGGATTTGTTCTGGCAATCATTTTCCAGCCTGCGCACGTCATAGAAGGGACTGAATTCCCCTTGCCGGATGAGTCCAGGGCCATGGAAAATAGCTGGGCAGTTCACCAATTACTGACAACGACCAACTTTGGGAACAACAGCAGATGGTTTTCCTGGTATGTCGGAGGGCTGAATTTTCAGATCGAACACCACCTTTTTCCGAACATATGCCATGTACATTATCGCAAAATAGCCTCAATTGTGAGATCCACAGCCCACGAGTTCGGACTGCCGTATAAATCGTCCAGGACATTCCTCCAGGCTTTGGCCGGCCACGCCCGATTATTGAAACAACTAGGCGTTAGACCTGTTTTTGTGCCTGTCAAACTTGAACAATAAATTATTATTGAATAACTTACTTAATAATACGGACAAGATGACTTCTAGCAGATTATGGGGAACCAATTACGCCGGCCGACAGTTTGTCCTGATTATCAATCTTTATTAACTATTTTTATTAATTATCTATTATCTCTAAACAATGAACATTTACGTAGCAAACATCCCCTTTAAAGCATCTGAAGATGAATTAAGAGAGTTATTCGCGCAGCACGGTGATGTATCTTCAGTGAAGATCATCCTTGACAAAGAAACGAATCGCAGCCGAGGTTTCGGTTTTGTGGAAATGGCAGACAGCGACTCTGCAAAGAATGCCATCAATGAACTAAATGGATATAGTTTTTTGGGAAAAGAACTTGTAGTCAACGAAGCACGTCCTAAGTCAGACACACCACGTAGTGGTGGTGGTGGAAACCGCGGCGGTAGCGGCGGTGGATATGGCAATCGCGGCGGTAGCGGCGGTGGCGGCGGTGGTGGTTACAACAAAAGATGGTAAACCAACATTCTTCAAGCATAAAAGCCCTCGAAAGAGGGCTTCTTTTTTGTTTTATGACCCCTTTTTCTCAGGTTTTGACATGGTTTCTCTTCCACTTTGCCGCACACTTATAAAGGTCACGATCCGACTCAACGGGTTGCCATGGGACGGATAAATTGATCCTGAACCAAGCCTAGAGCGTGCTATTCGCCAGTTTAGCCAGAACATGGGACTTAAACTTGAGTTCCATTTAAACCTCAAAATCAAAGAAAATCGTTTAAACCCTGGTTTTTTCTCATGCGATATTCATCGCCCCAACCGTCAGGCTGACGTTTGAAAGTCCGGTTAACAATCTTCGGTCGGAGTAATTGCTGGTTCCTAACTTTTATAAGCCCTTAAGATCCTCATTCAATTTGGTATCAAACGGTTGGTCATAAAGGCGCTTTCCCGTCGCCTTGTACAACGCATTGGCTAGGGCGCCAAAAGTGGGAGGGAACGTCGGCTCGCCCATTCCTGTTGGATCGATGTCGTTCTGTACAAAATGAATGTCAATCGCTTTTGGCGCTTCGCTGTGGCGAATCATCCGGTACTTATTGAAATTGTTCTTTTCAGGTACGCCATCCTTAAAAGTTAAAGACCCATACATAGCATTACCTACGGCATCAACTATTGCGCCTTCTGCAAGGTTGCTGGCTGCGTCGGGGTTCACGACAATACCACAGTCCACAGCGCAGCACACTCGTTTGATCACCGGTTTACCTTTCTCAATCGTCAGATCCAACACTTGGGCCACATACGAATTGTGACAGAAATACGCAGAAACTCCCCGGTGGACATTCGGAAGCGGTGTGCCCCATCCGGATTTTTCCCTCACCAGCTTTAACACTTCTGCATATCGGCTCGCGTCATAATCATTTTTCTCACCTACTGGAGTTTTCATCACTCGTTCCAAAAGTTGCAGACGGAATTCTATCGGATCTTTTCCTGCAGCTTCTGCTACCTCGTCGAGAAATGACTGTTCTGCGGCAGCTATGAAGTTTGATCTTGGCGCGCGGAACGATCCGGTGGTAATGTTTGAATTTATAGTGAATTCCTCTGCCAGATAGTTATCCACCGCGCCAGCTGGAAAACGATTTTCTTCAAGGGGGCTTTCCGGTATTCCTCCCGCTTTCACATGGAAGGCGACGAGGTTATTGTTCTTATCTAAGGCGGCACGATAAGTTGCCCGGTAGGCCGGACGATATATGCCGGAAGTCATGTCATCTTCGCGTGTATAAATGAGCTTGACTGGCGCGTTCACTTTTTGTGAAATGACGGCAGCCTCTAACAGCCAATGCGCATAGGATCTACGACCAAAACCACCGCCAAGACGCGTCATTTGAATGTCGATTTTGTCGAGGGGAATACCCAATCGCGTCGATAATGCCTTCTCAGTAAACTCCGGCTTCTGAAGCGGACCGGCCAACTCAGCTTTGT
>DATHIE010000748.1:0-33523 GCA_035316905.1 Chryseolinea sp.
ATTACCCATTCAAACAACGGGGCGTGAACATTAGCGAAAATATTCTCCGACAACGTGAATACCTCCATTTTTACTCTGGACGATACCCGAGGTCTCAGGTAGTTGACAACATTGTTAATGAGGTGCACAATATTCTCCTTTTTCAGAGCGGGGACGGACCCAATACTCGAGAAACGCTCTGTGACAATACGAAGCTTTTGAATATCTTTTTCCAATTCCTCCACCATTCCCTTTTGCTTCATATCCGGGTCGTCCCTGATCACTTCAACCCAGGCCATGAGGGATGACAACGGTGTGCCTAGTTGATGCGCGGTTTCCTTTGCTAGCCCCACCCATACCCGGTTTTGCTCCGCCGCTTTGGAATAATTAAAAGCCAGGTAGGCGATAAAACCAAATATTGCAATAACAGATAGCTGAATATAGGGATAGGCGATTAGTTGTGTTAATAAAAAGGAATTTTTGTAATAGATGAATTGAGTCCCGAAAACTTCCCCTGTCTGGGGGTCGCGTAACGTAACTGTAATTGGCTCGTAGGTTTGCGACATTAGCTTTAACTCGTTTTTTAGAAAGGTATCCTTCCTTCCGTCGGTCCAGTTTTCTTGCACCTCCACATTCCTTGACGCTAACACTCTGCCTTTGTCCGTCACCTGAATGATCGGTATAGAGTTGTTTTGAAAAAGAATTTCCTGAGCGATAAAATTCACATCTCCCGAATCGTCGCCGTTAGCGGTATATTCTATTGCCTTGGCATAGAGCTGCACTTGCTGTCGTTCGCGTTCTTTTAATTGGTCGACAAGAATATTTGTGTAATAAATCGATCCAATACTTATCACCACAGAAGCAACCAGCACCACCCATTTTATATTGGAATTGTTCTGATAAAAATCCAGGGATGGTATAGGCGCCTTCTTGCTCATGGGATGAATACTGTCCGTTCAAGTTGGAACGGACTGAAGATAAACTGCTCACTCTTTCAATACGAAAGTTAATTAAAAAACCGGATGGACTTCATCCGGTCTTTTTCAAGTTTTCAGTATACAGATCCACGAGTTCAACCTTTCATCATGAACCATTTCGCCATAACCTTGTAATTTATCTTTGTACCATGCATAAGAATACCTACCCGGTAAATTCTTGCCGCGACCCACGTTGTGAACATAAAGCCCGCGATAAGGGAGACCATCGAAAGCAGCAGCTGCCAGGTGGGCACGCCGAATGCGATACGGCCCATCATCGCAATCGGGGAGGTGAATGGAATGATGGACAGCCATACACTAATTGGACCATGGGGATCGTCAAGGATGAATGTAAATAATCCAAAGTAAGAGATGAGCATTGGGATTGTTATTGGGAACATGAACTGTTGAGCTTCCGCAGGACTATCGACAGCTGACCCAACGGCCGCGAACAGCGCCCCATACAATAAGTATCCGCCAAGAAAATAAAAGAGGAAGTTGAAGATGACAAATCCAAAAGGAATTTGACCCAAAAGCTTCAGGACTTCCATCATATCCTGGTTTTGCATGGCAGGATTTTGTTGACTCATTTCATTCATCATTTGTTGTTGTGGCATTTCAAGTCCGAAATACCCCAGCACCACTGAAGTAAGAGTTGAGATCAGCACAATCCAGATAAGAAACTGCAGCAAGCCAACAGAAGCTAGTCCGACTATTTTTCCCATCATCAGCTGGAATGGCTTTACTGAGGAGACAATGACCTCGACAACCTTGCTGGTCTTTTCCTCGATGATGCCTTGCATGATCTGTGCACCATAAATGAATATGAACATGTACATCAGGATGCCACCTGCCATGCCGACGATGAACAACACTTTGGAGTCTGAGCTCTTCTCAAGGCCTTCATCAGACATATTAATGCTTTGAATAGAAACATCAGTTTTAAGGCTGTCGAGCATCCGCTGATCGATGTTGAATTTTTGCATTTTCAACTCCCTGATGCGATTCGATAGCATGTATTCAATGTCCCCGATTTCCTTAGGGCTTGGATTTACTTTTGTGTAAAGCGAAATACCTTTAGGATGGGCCAGATCAAAGCGAGGGATGTGCAGCAATCCATAACTGCTGTTATCTTCCTGGAACGCCCGTTTGGCGATGTTTACGTCGACATCAAATTTCTTGAACCTAAACTTAGATGAGTCGGGGACAAAAAATCCGCTATCATCAACATAATAAATAGTTTCTTTATCTGCATTCTTTTTTTGCTCCATGGCCACATAGACGAGGATTGCCATGATGGCCGGAAAGATGAGAGGCAATAATATGGTTGCTATAAGAAAGGATTTTTTCTGCACGCGGTTGAGGAATTCACGTTGGATGATCAGCAATATTTTATTCATGACGACCTCCTTTCACCAGACTGATAAAGATTTCGCTCATGGTCGGAATTTTTTCGATAAAGCTATGGACCTCCGTTAACGCTGTCAAATCACGGATGAGCAGATTCGGCGAAGTACCGTCATTAACCCTCACTACGGATTTGTAAAATGAGTCCTCCACGTTCCGTTGTTCAATGACTTCATAATTCGGAGAAGAAAAATTAAAAGATCCCTTATGCTCTACCCAGTAGGTATTAGTCCTGTATGTTTCCTTAACCTGTTTCTTCGACCCCTCTAGTATCTTTTTTGATTTATCGATGAGCGCAATGTAGTCGCACAGGTCCTCGACGGTTTCCATGCGGTGCGTTGAAAAGATTATCGTGCATCCTTTCTCCTTCAGCTCCAGTATCTCATGCGTTATAATTTGGGCATTGACAGGGTCAAAACCAGAAAATGGTTCATCGAGAATGATCAGCCTGGGCTCATGCATAACCGTGCTAATAAACTGCACTTTCTGCGCCATACCTTTGCTGAGGTCCTCGACTTTTTTGTTCCACCATTCAGTGACGTCAAATTTCTTTACCCATGCTTTACTTTTTTCTACAGCATCTCTGCGGCTAAGACCCTTGAGTCGTGCAAGGTATATAAGTTGCTCTCCAACTTTCAATTTTTTATACAAACCACGCTCTTCCGGCAGATAACCAATTGTTCCAATATGTTTTTGCTGGAGTCGCTCTCCGAAAATGGAAATCTCCCCACTGTCCGAATTGATGATCTGATTGATGATCCGGATAAAGGTGGTCTTGCCTGCTCCGTTTGGTCCAAGTAATCCAAAAATGGTTTGGGCCGGAATAGTCAGAGTGACGTTGTCTAGCGCTAAATGATTTGTATAACGTTTGGTTACATTCTTGGCGGTTAATGCTTCCACAGTTGAATTGGATTTGACAGCAAATTAGTGTCAAAAGATAGGAAGGAATTACAAAAATGTGAGATTGGAAATATGTTATTCTTGAAACACAATGTTTCCCATAGAAACATCGAGATCAAAGATCAACGCGTTCTTTGCGTTTTTGGAATACGCAGCGTTGGCAAAAGTGTTTTCCGCGACCTTTTTCAAGCTTGAAGGAACTTTCACACTGCACAACCATGAATCCTGAATTTTTACAAGAACCGGGCTGTCATTGTTTGGAAGAATGATGGTGAGATTTCCCGCACCCACACTACCCTTAATCTTATTGCCGACAAGTGGTTTGTTGCTGAAGTCGAGCGTCATATTTCCAAAACCGACGTCAGCCATGACAAAATGAGTCCTCGAAAGATTGAGATTCTTAACGTTCACAGACCCGAGGTCAACCTTTACAAAGAAGGTATCCATATCGATCTGATTCTCCAAAGCAGAATAATATCCTACGTTCACGTCCGCGCTACCCGTACTTATTTTGAGATTTTTCACTGCAAGACCGGAGAGATCGATGTTGGCATTTCCGACGCCGTAGTTAAACTCGAGAAAATATGGCTTTCCGTCTGTGAGATACATTTTCCAAAGTTTGTCGCTGGATTCCTTTTCTGAAGCTCCAAAAAAACGGGTGGAAATTGTCTGGCTTAGGCCTTCAGAATGGACTTCTTCAAGATTAAGGAAGACTTCACAGGTCTTTCCTTTCACTTCCTTTCGGAAGTTATGGGCATAAGATGCCTCTGTCTGATTGCTAAAAACGTTGAGAATTTCGGGATTATTACTGGGTTTTATATAACAATTCCCGCTATTGGCCTTTACGCAGAGCCTGATATTTTCGCAAGCCGGCGAATCCTCGACCGTGAATTGCTTCTTAATCTGCCCCAATGCCAAACCCACTATTGCAATCCCGCAACCTGTTAACCAAATCTTTCTCTGCATGACGAATATTTACGGCCAAACCTACCCGAGGTTTTCATTGTGTAAGTTTTACGCTCAAAACGTAGAAAAAGCCTCGCCTAATCTGAATTAAACGAGGCCGGCAATAATTTGTTTATAGAATTTTATTAATTGAAAAACTCTTTCATTCGCTCGAAAAAGCCCTTTTCGTTGGCGTCGGGATGAGGTTCGAAGTTTTGAGAGCCCCGGAAGCTTTCCAGCTTAACCCTTTCCTCTGGCGTAAGCTTTTTTGGAGTCCAAACATTTACATAAATGAGCTCGTCTCCGACCTCGAATCCATTGATGTCTTTTAAGCCTTTTCCACGCAACCGAAGTATCTTTCCACTCTGTGTGCCAGGGTCGATCTTGATTTTTACCTTGCCATTTATGGCGGGAACTTCTACAGATGTTCCTACCGCTGCGTCGATAAAGCTTATATAAAGGTCATAAACTAAATTGTTTCCATCGCGCTTAAGGAATCGGTCCTCCTGTTCTTCGATCAGAATCAATAAATCACCGGCGATGCCACCACCGGGTGCCTCATTACCTTTACTAGACATTGACAATTGCATTCCATCTGCGACGCCAGCTGGAATTTTCACAGATAAAACTTCTTCACGTGAAACGAGGCCGGAGCTATCCACTCCATTTGGTCTTTTTTCTATTACTTGTCCGGAGCCATCGCATGCAGGACAGGTACTTGCAGATACCATCTGCCCGAGCATAGTGTTTACAACCTTACGAATTTGTCCTGAACCCTGGCAGGTGGTACAGGTTTTGAAGGTTACGCCCTCGGCTCTGACAAGTCGGTTTACTTTTATTTTTTTCTCGACACCATTCGCAATTTCCTCAAGCGACAGTTTCAGTTTGATGCGAAGATTTGACCCCTTTCGCTGACGCCGTCCGCCTCTTGTTGATCCTCCAAAGAAACTTTCGAACGGACTTCCTCCGCCACCAAAGATATCTCCAAACTGGCTGAAGATATCTTCCATGTTCATCTCATGACCACCTCCATGGCCATTGCCGGCCCTCGCATGACCAAAGCGATCGTACTTAGCGCGCTTATCCGCGTCGCTTAATATTTCATATGCTTCGGCTGCCTCCTTAAATTTTTCTTCGGCTTCCTTGTTATCCGGATTTTTGTCCGGGTGAAATTGAATAGCCACCTTCCGATAGGCTTTCTTTATTTCTTCGGGAGTTGAGGATTTGCCTACGCCCAATATTTCGTAATAGTCCCTCTTTGTTGACATGTAGTGTTATGATTGAAATAATGCTGCTGCGGGTTATTTACTTCCTACAACAACCTTTGCATGGCGTATTACTTTATCGTTTAATAAATATCCATTCTCAACAACGTCTACAATCTTTCCCTTCATTGCGTCATCTTCCACAGGTATCTGGGTAATGGCTTCGTGAAGTTCGGCATCAAACTCAGAACCCGGTTTCAGTTCCATCACTTTAACTCCGGCCTGGTCCAACGTTTTTTTGAACTTGTTGTAGATAAGAAAAAAACCTTCTAGGTCTTTGTCGTCCTTCGCTTTGAAAGATTTTGCAGCACGTTCGAAATCGTCCGCCACGGGAAGTAGTGTCTTGATGAGTTGCTCGTTGGCGGACTGAATCATCTCAAGCTTTTCCTTCGCCGTTCTGCGCCGGAAATTTTCAAACTCGGAATAGAGCCTTATAAATTTGTCTTTTTGTTCAGCGATCTCAGCCTGAAGTTTCTGGAGCTCGTTGACCTGCGCCTCCTCGGCACCTGTCGCGGTTTCTGAAGATGCTGCCACATTTTCCGCACTTTCGCCGTTGTCAGAAATTATTTCTTCGTTTTGATTCATTTTTATGTGCTTTTATAACGGAAGTCCAGTCATTCAGACCAGAAATTGAACTAGGGGCAAAGGTCAACAATTTTGCCAAAGGTTTGAAAGTGTCAAACTGGCACTGTTCTACGAATTATTATCAAAATTAGTGGAGATTCTGCCAGATCAGGTCTTTTAGATCGATTAACCCCTGGTTGGTGACAGCTGAGATAAATGTTGAAGGGATAACTTCCGGTAGTTCTTTTCGAATTGCTGCCTTCAGTTCGTCATCAAGCATATCGGATTTTGATATCGCGAGAATCCTTTTCTTGTCGAGCAGCTCTGGATTGTATTTGCTGAGCTCATTCAACAGGATTTCGTAATCATTTTTGATATTGTCAGAATCAGCGGGTATTAAAAAAAGTAACAACGAATTTCTTTCGATATGTCGAAGGAATCGAAGGCCTAATCCTTTACCCTCAGCAGCGCCCTCGATTATTCCAGGAATATCTGCCATCACGAACGACCTATCGTCGCGATAAGATACAACGCCCAGATTAGGCGTAAGCGTTGTGAACGGGTAATCTGCTATTTTTGGTCTTGCTGCCGACATCGCGGAGAGCAGTGTAGATTTGCCGGCGTTAGGAAATCCAACCAATCCTACATCAGCAAGAAGTTTGAGTTCCAGAATAATCCATTCTTCGATACCAGACTCTCCAGGCTGGGCATGTTGTGGAGCTTGGTTAGTGGCTGTTGCAAAGTATGCATTACCTCTTCCGCCCCTTCCACCAGGTGACAGAACGTATTCTTTACCATCTTCAGTAATCTCGAACAAAACTTCATTGTTCTCGGCGCGGCGGGCAACAGTTCCAAGTGGAACATCAAGAATCTCATCCTTACCTGACGCGCCAGTCCTGTCCTGTTCTTCGCCTTTGTTGCCGTCAGTAGCAACGACGTGCTTTCGATATCGAAGGTGAAGAAGCGTCCATAGCTGCGAATTGCCGCGAAGTATAACGCTCCCACCGCGTCCACCGTCACCACCATCTGGGCCACCGTGTTGCACAGCCTTTTCGCGATGAAAATGTAAATATCCCGCACCACCATGGCCGGAGCGCGAGCAGAATTTAACGTAGTCGATGAAGTTTGGAGAAGCCAATAGTAGAGGCTTTATAGTTTATTTCAATTGTTTGATTAAATGTTATTGAAGCAACAGGCTTTTGTCTACCTCGCGGCATAGATTGGCAAAAATGTTATCGATTTCGCCGACGCCAACTACCGAGGCGTATTTTCCTAGTTTCTTATAGTAGTCGCCAACAGCAACTGTCTCTGCTTTGTAGACCGAGATTCGATTGGCTATGACTTCGGGCTTGGCATCGTCGGGACGATTCTCTTTGATTGCTCTTTCCGCCAGACGCTTCTTGAGCTCGTCCTCCGGAACATTAAGCTCAATCAATACTTTGATCGGTGCATTCCTGGACGCGAGCAGTTTGTCTAACGCCTCTGCTTGCGGAGTTGTTCTGGGAAATCCATCGAAAATAATTCCATTAATCTTACCGCTGGAATTAATCTTATCATCCACCATATCAATAACTACCTTGTCGGGAACGAGGTTTCCTTTTGTCATATATTCCTGCGCAAGTTTCCCAAGCGGAGTTCCTTCTTTGAGATGTTTTCGGAAAAGATCGCCAGTTGATATGTGGGTTAGTGAATACTTCTCAATGAGTTTTGCACTTTGAGTGCCCTTTCCTGCGCCCGGAGGACCGAATAAAATTAGATTGATCATGAACAGAACGTTAAAGTATTGAGAGTCCTTTGAAGAAGAAAATTTTCACAGGTGACGAAGATAATGAATGAGGTATGATTTATACATAGTGCCATCTGAAAATTACTCAATTGATTGATAGATATCCTCCAGGTTTCGTCCGAGCCCATCGTAATCTAAACCGTACCCTACTACGAACTCATTATCAATATCGAAGCCGACATATTTGACTTCAATCATTTTTTCTCGCGCAGGTTGTTTTCTCAATAACGCCACCACCTCCACCGATTTCGCACCGAGGCTTTGCAACTCTTCCACGATTTTTTGCAACGTGAGCCCTGTGTCAACAATATCCTCGATGATAACAATATGTTGATTGAACAAACTTTCCTCAAGCCCGATCAATGTTTTCAACTGGCCGGAGCTGGTCGTGCCAGCATAGGATGAAACTTTAACAAAAGAAATTTTGCTTGGAGGCGTGATTTGTTTCATGAGATCCGACGCAAACATGAATGATCCATTGAGAATAGGCACAAAGATCGGTGACTTGTCTGCGTAATCCTCATTTATCCGCCCGGCCAACAACGTCACTTTTTGTTGCACCTTGCTTTTGGCGATAAATTTTTTGAATGACAGATCTTTGATCTTCATGAACTTTCCTGATCACTTTGGGAGTGCAAAAATAGCAGAATATTAATTACGACCGTAAATATCCTTTCTATTCACTCTCTCACGGGATTATACCGATAATGCCCTGTAATGCGATAGGTAAATAAACAATCAGTCTTTTCCTGCCCATTGCCAATGTTATGTACGACCAGGTGCCGTATGTTATCGGCGGACCTTTCTTTGATTACAATGCCGATGTGCGCAATTCCTTTTCCAAGGTCCCAGGTTACGATATCGCCGGGCGTATAATCATCTGGAATACTCGTCGGTTTTAATGACGCGCCATGGCGACTAAAGAATGTTCTTAAGTTCGGAACTCTTCGATGATCAATATTCTTGTCCGGCTTCTTAAGTCCCCAGTCTTTTGGATAAATGCTGAAATTCCGCACCATATCTTCATGAACCTTTTCTTGAAGATCTGTCCCCATTTTTCGGTATGCTCTGATGACGACGTCAGTGCAAACACCTTTGTTTGCCGGTACATCTCCATTTGGGTAATCGATAACAAAGTATGACGGGTCATATTGCACCCGATCTTGAGTCAACTGAACTGCAGCATCAGAAAGTTTTATGAAAAAACTGTCCTGCGTGTAGGTATAGAGTAGTACAGCTAGAGCAATCCTGAAAAGCATTGTCTAGTATACGTCATTTGTCGCAAAGTTATTTTTGCGGTACATCCACTGGCCCTGTGTAAAATCGGGGAATTCCACTGTTTCGCCGCCAAGCCGGATCGATGTCTCAGAGAGGGGAGTTATAGCGCTCCATGTTACAGCATCGTATACATCCTGAGGCGTGTTCGTCTTTAATTTTACTGCTTCGACGAATGCGTTCAACACAAACCAGTCCATTCCCCCATGCCCTGCGCCGGCCGCATCATTCCCATATTTTTTCCAAAGAGGGTGATCGTATTTTTCCAGCCATCCCGTTGCTTCGTCCCATTCATGTGGTTTCTTGCTCTGACCCTCTATATAGATCGAGTTATTTACATCCATCCAGATTCCCTTAGTACCTTGAACGCGAAAGCCTAACGAATACGGCCTGGGAAGATTCGTATCGTGTTGTAAAAGAATTGTTTCATTATTGGCTGTTTTGATCATCGTCGTCACAACATCTCCCAACTTAAAATTGACTTTTGCGTTGGGGTGGTTTTCGCCGCCCTTTTTGACGATAAATTCATGCAGGCCCTTAGACTTTGTCGAATATGAAACGAGCTCCGTCAATCGATTTCCTCTATTAATGTCGATCATCATAGCTACCGGACCTATGCCGTGAGTAGGATACAGGTCACCGTTACGGTTTACCGAATGCAATGTTCGCCAGCTGGCTTCCGAAAACCCTTTCTCCCCAAATTCGACACCGCCACCGTAAGCTTGTTTCCCGTCATTGAATTTTACTTCCCTCAGGTCATGCTGATAGCCGCCCTGCAAATGAACGATCTCTCCAAGTATGTTTTGCCTGACCATATTGAGCACTGCCATCACATCCCTGCGATAACAAACATTTTCAAGCATCATAAGAGGCATTCCCGTTTCTTCAGAAGCATGGACGAGTTGCCAGCATTCTTCAACCGTCATACCCGTGATCACTTCACATCCCACGTATTTTTTTGCGTGCATGGCATCAAGGCACATAACAGTATGCAATTCCCACGGAGTGGCTATGATCACTGCGTCGATATTCTTGTTTTCTAAGAGCTTCTTGTACCCCTGTGGACCATCAATTATGATCTGTGGCATTGGCTTGCCTGACTTTTTGATGAGGTCCTTGCTCATGTCGATCATTCGTTGCTGCACATCGCAAATTGCGACCACTTCAACATCATTTCGTCGGAGAGCAAGATCGAGATGGTTCTGCCCGCGTAATCCAACTCCGATAAATCCAAGTCGTACTTTCGTTTCGGCATCTTTGCCTAAAAGAATCGTGGAAGGAAGAATAGAGATTCCCGCGGTGGCGATTGTTGCTTTTAAAAAATCTCTTCGTGTCGTGATTGTTGTTTTCATTGCAAAAGCATTTGAGTCGTTAAATCTATAATTACAAGTCTTTCATTAGCCAACTATATAAGTCGATCATTGACTTAATGTCGTGCCTATGAACTTTTTCGTGTGGAGTATGAGGATTTTGTTCAGGTGCTCCCACGAAACACCAGTCAAAAGGGTATGGCGATGTTTGTAGCTCACGGCCATCACTTGAACCACTGCCCTCCACTTCAAGTTGATGGTCTACTTTTCTTTTTCTAGCGATGTCAATTATGCGCTGGACGTAACCTTTCCTCGGAATATTTCTATCCCGCATAGAGATTGCCACACCTTTTCCAGGCTCGACGCCATCAGAGATCCACGTGATATCGGAGATAAGCGCCTGCCTGATGTTCCAGGTTTCATAGATGTGTTTTGCAAGGTAAGGAACCGATCCCCCACCGTGCTCTTCCCAACAGCTGAAAACGATCACGCCATCTTGTAATTTTTCAGCAACCTTAAGTGAGTTGTATATTCCCAATCGGTTATCCAGGTATGCGGATTGTATGAAGTTTTTATTTTCTCTGAAATCAATTTTATAGGTAAGCTCAGTTCCACGTTCTATTTGTCGGTCAAATTTATAGAACGCGTGATTTTCCTTATCATATTCCAACTCGCATTCAATAGGTCCAAGGCTATCTTCTCCGACCAGCTTTGTTCCCATTTCAGCATCGGGGCTTCCGATGGGAAGCAATTGATTGAAGTATCGAACGGTAAAGCCGATGCTGTCCATGTGTGCGAAGACAGCAGTGCGTGGTTTACCAAAGCGAAGAATAACACATTCCTGAAATTCGTCACCTTCAATAATTTCCGGTTTAACCTTCCATTTCTTTTTATGTTTTTGGATGTACTCCAACAGGAACTCCTTCACCGCGATTTCATTTCCGGATGGTGCGTGCACCCCGCACAGGTCTTTCAGAAGTTTTGTATCAATCATTAAAATTTGATAAAAATCATTATAGTGAGTCCATCACTTTCAAACTGCGATTTGCTAGTTCTTCCCACAACTTTATTCTAAATTTTGGTTAGAAAAAAGTGTACACTATGCTTTTCAACTTAAGTGAGCAAAATTCGATAGCAAACCATTTTGTGGCAGAGCTAAGGGATTTGACTCTTCAAAAGGACCGGCTGCGATTCAGGAAGAATGTGGAACGACTGGGCCAGATTATGGCGTATGAGATATCGAAGAAGCTTCCGTACGGGCGAAAGACCGTTGAGACCCCATTAGGAACTTCGATGACTTCACTGATGGAAAAGGGCCCAATTTTAATAACTGTGATGCGTGCTGGACTGCCTTATTTTCAAGGGTTTCTCGATTTTTTTGACAAATGCGATTGTGGGTTTATAGGTGCGTATCGGAGAGAGGACCGACACGATGACGTGATAATTAATCTGGACTACCTGGCCGCCCCTTCTATCGATAACCGGGATGTGATACTTATTGATCCAATGCTTGCTACGGGCCATTCCTTTGTCCGCTCGGTCGACGCTTTATCTAAACACGGGAAACCATCACACATTTATATTGCGTCCCTTGTTTCTGTGTCTGAGGGAATCTCATACATTGCCGCTAATGTAAAGGCTGAACACTCTATATGGACATGCGCAGTTGATGAGAGATTGAATGAACAATTTTATATCGTTCCCGGATTGGGTGATGCGGGTGATCTTTGTTTTGGCGAGAAGATTTGATAACTATCAACTATTATGTGGGAAGAGATCCTGAAAGCAATACCTGTATATCTTTCCTCGATGCTCAAATTTATTTTTGGACCCCTTGGAGGTTACGCTGTTGGTTTAGAGCTGGTGACGACAATTCTTGCGACGGTTGCGGGTATGATGACCGTTGTCCTTTCTTTCACCTATGCAGGTAGCTGGCTTCGTGACAACGTGATTCACAGGTTCTTTGGGAAGCGAAAAAAATTTTCAGAGAGCAGCCGCAAGTTTGTAAGGATTTGGAAGAAGTATGGCCTCGTTGGCGTTGCTGCGTTGACGCCTATATTTCTGACGCCAATCGGCGGTTCGATACTTGCCGTTAGTTCTGGAAGCCCAAAGGAAAAGATCATCTTGTTTATGTTTGTCAGTGCGTCAGTGTGGGCCGTGATCTTCAGCGTTGCTGTCTACTTTTTCGGCAATGAATATCTGCCGGATTTTGTAAAGTAGGTCAGATTGTTTCCTCGTCAGGTAACACTTCAATGTCGCGGATAAGAACCTTTCTCGCGATTGCCTGCCCGGTCTTGGTCGCGGCCAATCCACCCATTGCCGTCTCCTTATATCGAGTCTCCATGCTGGCACCGATCTCTCCCATCGCTTCGATCACTTCATCGACAGGAATCACACTGCTTACGTTCGCGAGAGCGATCTGAGCAGAGCTGTTCGCAATAGCAGCAGCACTCGCATTTCGCACAACACATGGGACTTCAACCAGTCCTGCCACAGGGTCGCAGACCAATCCCAGCATACACTGTACAGTGATGGCTACCGCATTGAAGATCTGATCTATGTTACCATCAAGACAATGGATGATGGATCCCGCCGCCATGGCTGCCGCCGTTCCAGTTTCTGCCTGACAACCTCCAACTGCACCGGCAATCGAAGCTTTTTGTTCCATGATCAATGCAATGCCTGCAGCGATGAGCATAGCCTCAATTATTTTCTCGTCGTCGATCTGATGTATTTCCTGAAGCGTGAACAAAACACCAGGCATAATCCCACTCGCCCCCGCCGTCGGAGCCGCCACGATCCGCCCCATGCAAGAGTTTACTTCTTTTGCAGCAAGTGCGCGAGCGATGAGATCTTGAAATTCCCTGGACAAGACAGCCTTTGGGAAATTATAAACTTTCTTGGCTCCGTTGTCGATCATTCCTGATCGCGAAGTCATGTTTTCTTCAAGGCCGGTCTTAACAGCTTCCATCATGACCTGCCATGCATTCCTCAAGCCTTTGATAGTATCCTCTCTTCCGCGGTCTTTCTGTGCCTGTTCATACTCCAGCACTGAATCGCTAAGTGAAAGCTTGTGTTGTTCACAGTAAATTTTCCAACCCTCGAATGAGTCAAACAGAAAAGACATAACCTTGTTGTTGCAGCTGCAAAGTTCCTTCACTTTTTCTGCATTTCAAACGTTTGAAAGGTCTTTGATTGTTCGTCCATTCCTTTTTTTCAAATTCTGTCAAAAGTTCTTCATTACTTTGAAAACAAGCATTCATCACATGAAACGGTTGATCAAACACCTCTTTTTGATATTTAACTCATTACTATCATTTGCTGTACTGGCCCAGGTAGATGAAGATGGGATCAGGCAAATTTTCGAGAAAGAACTGCGCGAAGGCAATGCCTATCAATGGCTGGAAGAACTTTCGACTAAGGTCGGGCCGCGATTAAGTGGTTCGTCCGGCGCAAAATTGGCTGTTGAATGGGCAAAAAGGGAGCTGGAACCGGTATCGGACTCAGTTTGGCTACAGCCGGTAATGGTCCCGCAGTGGGTACGCGGACAAAAAGAAATAGCACGGATCAAAAAATCCAAGTCAGAGTTGAATGTTTGTGCGTTAGGCGGTTCTGTTGGAACTGGTCCAGGTGGCGTAACCGGCGAAGTGGTGGAAGTGAAAAGCCTGGAAGAATTGAAACAATTGGGTGAAAAGGAGATCAGGGGCAAAATAGTTTTTTTCAATCGTCCAATGGATCCTGCCAGGATCCACACATTTGCTGCGTATGGAGGAGCCGTTGACCAACGCGGTTCAGGACCGTCTGAAGCAGCGCGCTTTGGGGCGATTGGCGCTATTGTGCGTTCTATGGGATTAAACTTGGAAGATTATCCGCACACGGGCGGACTCATATACGATGTGTCGCTTCCGAAAATCCCGGCTGTTGCAATAAGTACAAAACATGCCGACCTGCTAAGCAGAAGTCTAAAAGATAACAAACACCTTCAATTCTATTTTGAGACGCATTGTGAGACCTTACCAGACGTTGAGTCCTTTAATGTGATCGGTGAGTTGAAAGGCTCTGAATACTCTGATGAAATTATCGTAGTTAGCGGGCACCTCGATTCGTGGGACCTCGGTCAGGGAGCACACGATGATGGTGCGGGGGTTGTTCATTCAATGGAGGTATTGAGATTGTTCAAAGTGTTGGGAATTAAACCGAAGCGTACGATCCGCGTGGTGCTCTTTATGAATGAAGAGAACGGCCTTCGTGGGGGAATAGAGTATGCGCGTCAGGTAGAATTGAAAAAAGAAAAACACGTGGCCGCCATAGAATCTGATCGCGGAGGTTTTACTCCGAGAGGTTTTTCTATGAGCTGCAAAGAGAGTGTAAGAGAGAGAATCAAGAGCTGGAAGCCATTATTGGAGGGATATGGGCTGACAGATTTTGACCAGGAAGGAGGAGGTGCAGATATTGGACCGCTATCGCCGTTTGGTGTTCCTTTAATAGGCTTTTTGCCCGACTCTCAACGTTACTTCGACTACCATCACACTGCTGTCGACACAATAGATAAAGTAAGCAAGCGTGAACTTGAATTGGGTGCCGCATCGATAACTGCACTGGTGTATCTTATCGACAAGCACGGTCTGGAATAGGGCGACTGCTTCCGCACAACACTCAAATAAAAAAGGATCGCCCATGACTTAGAGGACGATCCTTCTTGCTTTTCGTATTCCCCGGATCAAACCGAAGCAGTTTCTTCGCTTTTTGAATATTCCTCAAGAGGCAAACAGCTGCATACAAGATTACGGTCGCCATATGCATTATCGACACGGTTGACGGCCGGCCAGAACTTGGTTTCTTTTACAAAAGGCAACGGGTAGGCCGCCTTTTGACGGCTGTACGGCCTATTCCATGCGTCGGCAGTTACAACGGCTGCCGTATGCGGAGAATGTTTCAGGACGTTGTTTTCTTTGTCCGCCTTTCCTTCCTCAACTTCACGGATTTCATTGCGTATTTCTATCAGTGTTTCGATAAAGCGGTCAAGTTCTTCCTTTGGTTCGCTTTCTGTCGGCTCGATCATTAACGTGCCAGCTACTGGAAATGATACTGTCGGAGCGTGAAAGCCATAGTCCATTAGACGTTTTGCAATGTCTTCTACTTCTATGCCGGATTTTTTAAAGTCGCGACAGTCAACGATCATTTCATGTGCGCACCGCCCGTTCGTGCCGGTATAAAGGATCTTGTAATGGCCATTAAGACGTTCCTTTATATAATTTGCGTTGAGTATTGCATTGATGGTTGCATTCTTTAGACCAGCTGCACCCATCATGGAAATGTAGGCATACGAAATGGTAAGAATACTTGCGCTACCCCATGGCGCCGAAGACACAGCGTGTATTGCTTTCTTTCCCCCGGTTTTTACCAGAGTATGTCCTGGCAAATAAGGTATTAGCTTTTCGTTGCAACAAATTGGTCCCATGCCGGGGCCACCGCCACCGTGCGGTATACAAAATGTTTTGTGAAGGTTTAAATGACAAACATCAGCGCCAATGTTCGCCGGAGATGTGAGACCAACCTGAGCATTCATATTTGCTCCGTCCATATAGACAAGGCCACCATTCTCATGAATAATTCCGCATATGTCCGTGATAGATTCTTCAAATACGCCGTGAGTTGACGGATACGTAACCATCAAACAGGAAAGTTTGTCCTTGTATTGTTCTGCTTTTGCTTTAAGGTCGGCAACATCGATCTTTCCTTCTTCATCAGACTTCACTACCACTACTTCCATGCCCGCCATCACTGCACTTGCAGGGTTTGTTCCATGGGCAGAAGCAGGAATCAATGAGATGTTTCTATGAAATTCGCCGCGGTCCCGATGATACGCACGGATGACCATCAGGCCTGCGTATTCTCCCTGTGCGCCACTGTTAGGCTGAAGTGAAACACCTGAAAAACCTGTTATCTCTTTCAATGCATCTTCAAGAGCTGTGATCATCTCCTGATAACCAACCGTTTGCTTGGATGGTGCAAAGGGATGAATATTTCCCAGCTCGGGCCACGTCACCGGAATCATTTCTGATGTAGCGTTCAGCTTCATTGTACATGATCCAAGAGCGATCATCGAGTGGACCATGGATAGATCTTTATTCTCCAACCGCTTGATGTAACGCAACATTTCATGTTCGGAATGATGCAGGTTGAATACCGGATGCGTGAGATACGCTGACTTTCTAATTAGCGAAGAAGGCCATTTTATTTCCTGGCCGTTTACTGAAACGTTACCTGCCGTTCCGTATCCTGCTGCGGCAAAGATCTCCAGGATAACATTTAGATCTTGTGATGAAGTTATTTCGTCAAGCGCGATTCCAACGTGATTATCTTCAAAGTAACGGAAGTTCACCTCGCGTTTGAGGGCTTCCTTTGCAATAACCTTCTTGTCCTTTACAGCAACTTTAAGCGTATCAAAGTAATTCTCGTTCACTTGTTTCACGCCTGCTGCTTTCAGCGCCATATCAAGTGTTATTGCGAGGCCGTGAATTCTACCTGCAATTTTTCTTAATCCCTCCGGTCCATGGTATACTGCATACATTCCAGCCATTACCGAAAGCAACACCTGTGCTGTGCAGATATTTGAAGTAGCTTTTTCACGACGTATGTGTTGTTCACGCGTTTGCAATGCCATACGATATCCAGGATTTCCGGAAGCATCGACCGACGCTCCTATTATCCGGCCTGGCATTTGCCGCTTGAAATCATCCCTGGTGGCAAAGAAAGCAGCGTGAGGGCCACCAAAACCCATAGGCACACCGTAGCGCTGGCTACTTCCCACAACAACGTCAGCTCCCATTTCACCAGGCGATTTCATGAGCAACAGACTCATAAGGTCGGTGCCCATCACGATGAATACTTCCTTTTCGTGCGCGCTTGTTGCAAAGGAGGTGTAATCACTTATTGCGCCGTTGCTGTCGGGATTTTGTACGTACACAGCAAACAAAGAGGGATCCGAAATATCCAAAGATTGGATGTTGCCGATCACTAACTCGACGCCGATAGGTGCGGATCTGGTTTTGAGCACGTCAATAGTTTGCGGAAATACGTTTTGATCCACAAAAAACTTCGTAGCATTTTTCTTGGAGCCTTTACGAGATGCTAGCATTAAGTGCATTGCTTCAGAGGCGGCGGTAGCTTCATCCAATAACGACGCATTTGCAATCTGCATACCCGTCAACTCGATGATCATTGTTTGATAGTTGATCAGCGCCTCGAGGCGTCCTTGAGCAATTTCAGCCTGGTATGGAGTGTATGCAGTGTACCATCCTGGATTTTCAAGGATATTCCTGAGAATTACCCCCGGTGTGATGGTATTGTAGTATCCCATCCCAATAAAAGATTTGAAGACCTTGTTTTTAGACGCGACCTTCTTAAAATCCTGCAAAAACTGAAATTCAGACTTAGCAGCAGGTAAGGACAGTTCATTTTTAAGCCGGATGCCAGCGGGGATGGTCTGTGCGATCAGCTCTTCGAGTGAGCTCGCCTTGATCACCTTCAACATCTCATTTACCTGGCGTGCATCGGGGCCAATGTGCCTGCTTTCGAATTTTTCAGCGTATTGAGAATCTAATTTCATTGAGATTATTGATTTTCAGAATGTTATAAAAAAAATAGCAAAAAATGTTTCGAGCCCAAAGGTAATTCAGGTTTCAGAAATTTAACAGGATGTTGGGCTACCGCTCCTAATAAATGTTAGCAATTCGTGAACTGGCATTTTGCCTATTCGGATGATGCTGATCATCTTGCCTGATATTCCGGATCTTAACTAAAAATCATGTGGCGGACTAAGGCGATTATTGCGGTTTGTTTTGTTGGGAGCTTCTTTATTTTGGCAACTGAGGAGCCCTTGCCTAAAAAGTACGGCGATAAAATCAGTGCTGCTGACCTGAAGGAAAATCTTTCTATTCTCGCATCCGACGCAATGGAAGGTCGAGAAACGGGCAAGCGTGGCCAAAAAATGGCGGCGGCATTTATACGAGCGCATTTTGAAGATCTTGGACTTACAGGGCCGATTGGAGGTAATTATTATCAACCCATGGAAGTCTACACGACCGAGCCTGGAGAGACCTATTTGGCAAGTGGCAGCAACCGCTTCGTAAATTTTGAACAGGTAGTCTATAGCGGTGGGGATGCACAGGGTGAGTCTACCATGCCATTGGTTTTTGCTGGCCATGGTGCAGCGAGTGATCTGGATATAATCGATGTAAAGGATAAGGCGGTGCTATTACTTGCCTCTGAGGCCTGGATATCGGGGAACAAACCTATTGCTCTTGCTCGACAAAGAGGTGCCAAGCTTGTAATCGTCTGCGACCTTCGGACAAAGGATTTTGAGTCACTTGTTGACCTCACACGCGCGATGCATTATGATCAGAATCTGAGTGCGACGAAACCGGTCTTGAATCAATTTCAGCGTCCCGGGCTTTTTTATGTGTCGCCCGAAATCGTTCAAAAGCTTATTGGTGTCGGAATTGACGTTCTGCAGAAAGCTGCACAGGAGGAAACGAAGAAAAAGTCACTGAAAAAAATAAAACCATCGTCCATTAGTTATAAGGCCACCACCACCATCAAAACTGTCAAAACGGAGAATGTGCTGGGTTTGCTTGAAGGAACAGACAAAAAGGATGAGCTTCTAATCATTAGCGCACATTTTGACCATGTAGGTATATCTCCGGATGGAGAGGGAGATGCGATTTTTAATGGAGCTGATGATGACGGTTCGGGAACTGTCGCGGTCATGCAGTTAGCCAAAGCATTTGCAGAAGCGAAAAAAGATGGGCACGGTCCGAGAAGGAGTATACTTTTTATGGCGTTTACGGCCGAAGAGAGTGGCCTGCTTGGCTCAGAATTTTATGCAAGGCATCCGACGTTTCCATTGCAAAATACAGTGGCCAATTTGAACATCGACATGATCGGACGCAGGGATGTTGAGCACGCGGAGAGCCCGCCATATGTTTATGTGATTGGAGCAGATAAGCTTTCCAGTGAATTAAACAGTGTGAGCGAGTCGACAAACAAGAACTACACAAATCTTGTTTTCGATTATACCTACAACGATACGGCCCATCCGGAAAATCTCTACTACAGGTCTGATCATTGGAACTTTGCAAAGCGCAACATTCCCATCATTTTTTATTTTGATGGAATTCATGAAGACTATCACCAGCCGAGCGATGAAGTAGAAAAAATAGAATTTGATCTTCTCGCAAAGCGCACGCAGTGTATATTTTATACTGCGTGGGAAATAGTTAACCGCGACGTTAGATTGCCTCTGGACAAGAAATAAGAAGACAGGCCAGCCATTAACTCAAACGTACTCCGAAGCGTTTGGCCTTCCTTTTAGGTCGTTGACAAATCGTCTGAATTGTTCTTCGCGATCTTTTTCACAAACGATCACAACATTTCCGAATTCTCCAACCAGGTAGCCATTCAATCCCTGAACAACAATCAGTTTGTCCGGTGATCCTTTAATGATGCAATTCCTAGTTTCGTATGTCTGCGCGTTAGCGTTGATCACGTTGTTATTTTCATCCTTGTGCGAGATCTCGTGAATAGAGGCCCATGATCCCAGATCGGACCACGTAAACGTGCCGAGGCTAACGTAAACGTTCTGAGCTTTTTCCATTACACCATAGTCGATAGAAATATTCTTGCACTGGGAATAGGCGCCGAGAATTGCTTCCTTTTCTTCACTGGTTCCCAACTTCGTTTTAATATCGTCGAACACTTCTGCCATTTCAGGGAGATACTGGTGGAATGCATCGATGATAGCTTTTACTCCCCAGATGAAGATACCCGAGTTCCATACGAAGTCGCCGCTCTCGATAAATTTTTTTGCCAGTGATAGCTCAGGTTTCTCGGTAAACGTCTTCACCTTCTTGGCGAACGTTTTGTCCGTGTGGTACTGAATATAACCGTAACCTGTTTCAGGCCGTGAAGGCGGTATCCCCAGCGTTATTAGTTTGTCCTGGCTCTTCGCCTGATCGGCAGCTTTTTTTATGACGTCCTGGAACTCTTCTTCCATTAGGATCAGATGATCGGAAGGTGTTACTACAATGATGGCATCCGCATTTTTTTGTGAGATCTTATAGCTCGCATATGCAATACACGCCGCAGTATTTTTCCGCATAGGCTCGGCCAGGATCTGATCTGTGCCAAGTTGAGGCAGTTGTTCTTTAACCAGTTCGGCATGCTCATCGTGAGTGACAACATAAATGTTTTCAACAGGACAAACAGGAAGGAACCGGTCGATGGTGGATTGTAAGAGAGTTTTACCAGTGCCGAGTACGTCAAGGAATTGTTTGGGCTTTGAGTTGCGGCTATAAGGCCAAAAGCGAACGCCCACGCCACCGGCCATCAGGACTACGAATAAGTTTTTGTTCATTTAGTATTTATACATAAAAAGTTCTGCAAAAAACGTTAGTCACCGAATCTTTTAAAAGAGTTTTCAATTCTTTTACACGATTCCTTCTTTTAATAGATCGTGCAAGTGAACAAAACCTGCGATCTTTTCCCCATCCATCACAACCAATTGCGTAATATTATTCTCTTGCATTTGATGTAAGGCTTTCACTGCAAATTCATCTTTTTCAATCTTTTTTGGATGTTTAGACATAATGTCGGCAGCAGTAATGTGCTTAATATTGATATCTTTTTGAAGCATTCGTCGCAGGTCACCATCCGTAATTATACCTAGTAGCGTCGAATTTTCATCTACCACAGCCGTACAGCCAAGCCTCTTTGAAGAAATTTCAATGATAACATCCTTCAAAAGGGTTTCTGCCCGAACCCTTGGCAATTCATTGTTTATGTAAACGTCTGATACTTTCAGATAAAGTTGCTTTCCAAGCGAGCCACCGGGATGGAATTCTGCAAAGTTGTTGCTCGTGAAATCACGAAGGTTCAACAAACATACTGCCAACGCGTCACCCATCGCGAGCTGTGCTGTTGTACTCGTTGTGGGTGCGAGGTTATTCGGACATGCTTCTTCTGCAATCGTTGCATTTAGAACAAAATCGGCTTGCTGCGCTAGATATGAATTTGTATTACTCACTAAAGCAACAAGCTTTGATCCTCTCCGTTTGAGTAACGGGACTAACACTTTGATTTCTGGCGTGTTGCCACTCTTGGAAAGACACATAACAATGTCCTCCGATTGAATCATGCCAAGATCACCGTGTATCGCGTCTGCTGCGTGCATGAAAAGTGCTGGTGTACCTGTTGAGTTAAGCGTGGCAACAATTTTATTGGCGATAATGGCGCTTTTGCCAATGCCTGTAACGACAACACGTCCCTTGGCAGAATAAATTTCCTTGACGCAAGCTTCAAAACTATCGTCAATTAACGTACACAAATTTTGAATTGCTTGAGATTCATTTATTAATACATCTCGTGCAATTTTTTTGATATTTTTTACTAAATTCAATTCCTTTTGAAAGTTAGCTTTGTTCACAATGTGGTAAAGATACAATTTTAGGTTTTTATAAATGAAAATGATGTTGGTCGAAGAGAAAGATGCTCTGAAAGAGAGGCTGAAAGAAATATTTGGTTACAGTCAATTCAGAGGTAACCAGGAGACAATCATCCGTAATTTACTGGACGGGAAAAATACTTTTGTGATAATGCCTACGGGCGCAGGTAAATCATTGTGCTATCAGTTACCTGCAATGATCGAGGACGGATTGGCTATTGTAATTTCTCCATTGATCGCATTGATGAAGAATCAAGTCGATCAGATGAACGCATATGGAGTTAATGCGCGATTCCTCAACTCAACGCTTAGTAAGAGCGAGATCACAAGACTGAAGAAAGATTGTATGAACGGCGTGGTGAAGCTGCTTTACGTAGCGCCGGAGTCTCTCAACAAAGAAGAAACCATCGAGTTCCTTAAGAAAGTAAACGTATCCTTTGTAGCTATAGACGAAGCCCACTGCATTTCAGAATGGGGCCATGACTTCAGACCTGAGTACAGGAGGATAAAGACCATGATCCAGAATCTTGGTGATATGCCCGTAATTGCTCTTACGGCTACCGCTACTCCCAAAGTGCAGATCGATATTCAGAAGAATTTGCAAATGGAAGAAGCAGATGTATTCATCTCTTCATTCAACCGCAAAAACCTTTATTATGAAGTTCGTCCAAAAAAAGAGACGAAAAAACAGCTCATCAAATTTCTAAAGGAACATAAAGGCAAATCAGGTGTTATCTATTGCCTAAGCCGCAAGAAGGTTGAGGAGATAGCACAATTGATAAATGTGAACGGTTTCAAAGCGGCCCCTTACCACGCTGGTCTTGATCCTGATGTGAGGATGAAGAATCAGGATGATTTTCTTAATGAAGAGGTTGACATTATTGTTGCTACCATCGCTTTTGGAATGGGTATCGACAAACCAGATGTTCGCTTCGTGGTTCACTATGATGTTCCTAAATCGCTTGAGGGTTATTACCAGGAAACTGGTCGTGGCGGTCGTGATGGTCTTGAAGGATTGTGTTTGATGTTCTATAGCCATAATGATCTGAACAAACTAGAAAAGTTCAATAAGGATAAACCTGTTCAGGAGCGGGAGAATGCTCGGGTGCTCTTGCAGGAGATGGAGTATTATGCCGAATCACCGGTTTGTCGCAGAAGACAGTTGCTGCATTACTTTGGCGAGGAGTATACGCAAGAGAATTGCGGAATGTGTGATAACTGCGTTCATCCGCGGGAACGTTTCGATGGAACAGAAGCTGTCAAGCTTGTTCTTCAGGCCGTCAAGCAAACCAATGAGCGGTTTGGTCTTAATCACCTTGTGAATGTTGTCCGTGGTATCGAAGACGAGTACGTAAAAAGTTACGGTCATTTTGACCTTGCGGCTTATGGTAAAGGCGGAGACGAAGATGCTGACTACTGGAAGTCGGTGATCAGGCAGGCATTGATCTATCAGTACCTCGAAAAGGATATAGACAACATCGGAGTATTGAAGATCAGCGAGCGTGGCGAAAAATTCTTAAAGAGACCTCATATAATTGAGCTGGCACGGGATCACGATTTCACTACAGAGATCGAGGAAGAGGAAGAATCAGCCGAAAAAGCGCCAGTCAATACGAAGGCGTATGATGTAAAATTGTTTGAGGTTCTGAAGACTCTTCGCAAGAAGATCGCTAAGGAGAAGAACCTTCCTCCATTTGTCATCTTCCAGGATCCATCGTTGGAAGAAATGGCAACAACCTATCCAACGACGAACGAAGACCTCGCCCAGGTGAATGGCGTGGGAATGGGAAAGGTAAATAAGTTTGGAAGTGAGTTCCTTGAAGCTATTCAGAAGTATGTTGATGAAAATGATATCGAAACTGCCAATGAAGTAGTTATCAAGTCATCCATCAACAAGTCAAAAACCAAGATACTTATTATACAACAGATTGACCGCAAGGTGGACCTGGAAGAGATCGCGGAAAAGGCAAGGCTTTCATTTGAAGAACTGCTGACGGAAATTGAGAACATTTGTTATTCGGGCACAAAGCTTAATCTGAGTTATTATATCGATCAGGTTATCGATCCACATAAGCAGGATGATATCCACGACTACTTCATGAACGCCGAAACTGACAATCTTGAGAAGGCGTTGGGTGACGGTTCGATGTCCGATTATTCGGAGGAAGAGGTAAGAATGATGAGGATAAAGTTTATGTCGGAGTACGCGAACTGATCGCAGTTTCGCCCCTGTTTTATTTAACCGAATTCGCGTCTATCTTTGGGATTCAACCGAATTGAACCCATGAACATCCTCGTCATTGGTAATGGTGGAAGGGAACACGCCCTTGCCTGGAAAATCCGGGAAAGCCCGCTTTGCCAGAAAGTATACGTAGCTCCTGGCAACGCCGGTACCGCCATTGTAGCCGAGAATGTTCCTATTGATGTCAATGATTTCGAGGCTCTTGGCGAATTCTGTCTTGAGCGTTCTGTCGAGTTGGTCGTGGTTGGTCCGGAAGGTCCATTGGTCAACGGCATCCGCGATTACTTTGAAGACAGTTCTGCCCTAAAGCACATTCTTATGATCGGGCCCAATAAACTGGGTGCTCAACTGGAGGGAAGTAAAGACTACTCCAAGCAGTTTATGCTACGGTATGGAATCCCCACAGCTAAGGCAAGGACATTCGTTGCCTCAGACCTTGCGCATGCGCTTGACTATATTTCCAGTTGTAAACCTCCGATTGTATTGAAAGCTGATGGTCTGGCAGGTGGGAAAGGTGTTATTATCAGTTTAAGCCAGGGTGAAGCCAAGGCTGTGATCAAGGAGATGCTGGTCAATAAAAAGTTTGGAGCGGCGGGTTCCAAAGTTTTGATTGAAGAGTTCCTCAACGGCATTGAGCTTTCAGTATTTATCTTGACCGACGGGAATGATTATGTGATCCTGCCTGAAGCTAAAGACTATAAAAGGATTGGTGATGGCGACGTTGGTCCGAATACAGGCGGAATGGGAGCGGTTTCTCCCGTAATTTTTGCCGATGCAGCCTTCATGACCAAGATCGAGGAGCTGATAGTAAAACCCACTATTATTGGGTTGAATAAAGAACGAATTAATTATAAGGGTTTCATCTTTGCAGGCATTATGAATGTAGGTGGGAATCCTTATGTGATTGAATACAATGCTCGCATGGGTGATCCGGAAACGCAGGCAGTGATGCCTCGAATCAAGAGCGACTTCGTTGAACTCCTGGTAGCTACCGCTAAAGGCGACCTCAAGGACAAGAAGATCGAGATCCATGACCATTTTACGGTTACAGTGGCGCTGGTTTCGGGAGGATATCCTGGAGAGTACGAAACAGGCAAGGTCATTCATGGACTTGAGAATGCGCAAGCAACAGTATTTCATGCCGGCACGCTGAAAGGAAGTGATCAGGTTTTAACTCACGGTGGTCGCGTGCTTTCAATTTCAGGTAAGGGCAGATCCTTGTCAGAAGCCAGGGAACATGCTTACAAAACGGCTGCTCAGATCAATTGGGAAGGATTGTACTTCCGGAGAGATATCGGGCAGGATTTATTGAATTATAAAGGATAAAAAATGGGATGCTCATGTGGATCAACCAAGGATGGTACGGTCTCTGGCTGCAACAATAACGGTGCTTGTAATACTGGTGGCTGTAATAAGATGAACGTCTTTGACTGGCTCTCCAATATGGAGGTGCCACGGGAAGATAAATTCAATGTTGTTGAAGTCCGGTTCAAAAATGGTCGTAAGGATTTTTTTGTCAACTCTGAAAGACTCAACCTGACAACCGGTGACGCGGTTGTTGTGGAAGTACAGAGCGGACATCATATTGGTCATATTTCAATGCAAGGCGAGCTCGTACGCTTGCAGATGCAGAAGAAAAAGGTGCCGTTCGATAGTGAGATCAAAAAGATCTATCGAATAGCTCACCAGAAAGACCTTGAGAAGTTTGAAGAAGTAAAAAAACGCGAGCTGCCGACGCTTTATCGCACCCGCGAGATTCTAAGAGATCTCAAGCTGGAGATGAAGCTTTCCGATATTGAATACCAGGCAGACAACGCGAAGGCTACCTTCTTTTATTCGGCAGATGATCGTGTTGACTTCCGTGAGTTGATCAAATTGCTTGCCGGTGAATTCAAAATTCGGGTAGAGATGAGGCAGATCAGTCTCCGCCAGGAAGCAGGAAGATTAGGGGGCATTGGAGTTTGTGGAAGAGAACTTTGCTGTTCTACGTGGTTAACCGATTTCAAAAACGTTGCTACCAGCGCTGCCCGATATCAGAACCTCTCGCTCAATCCCAGCAAATTATCAGGTCAGTGCGGCAGATTAAAGTGTTGCCTGAATTACGAACTGGAAACCTATATGGAGGCATTGGAAGATATTCCAAAAGTTGAGGGCCCTCTTCTGACAGAAAAAGGAGAAGCGACACTTCAAAAGACGGATATCTTCAGAAAGATCATGTGGTTCGGATTTGCCAGCGAAAATACCTGGTACCCGCTCAATGTTGATCGCGTCAATCAAATCCTTTCCCTGAACCGGGAAGGAAAGAAACCAGCGAATCTCGACCTGGATGTTTTGGCGGAAAAAATACCACTGGAAACACTGAACAGTGATCTTACCCGAATGGATCAAAAATTCAAGGGCAAGTCCTCGAAGAAGAAAAAGAAGAAAAAGGGCGGTGGTGGAACCAGCGGTGGTGGACCCAATCGAAACGACCGAAACCCAAAACCCGGAAGTCAGCGATGAGGATATTCCTTTTGCTATTCATCACAACACTTTTCTTAACGGGCTGTGATGATGACCGTGTATTCGAACAAATCACAGATCTTGACAATCGTCAGTGGCTGGTATCGGAAAAGCCTGAGTTTGAATTTGTGATCGACAATATCGGCGCGCAGTACAATATTTATTGCAACATCCGTAATTCTGTATCCTATCCGTATTCCCGATTCTTCTTTACATATTATCTCCAGGACTCTACCGGAGCGGAGATAAAAACGGCCCTTATGACTGAATACTTGTTTGACGCAAAAACAGGGAAACCGTTCGGCAAGAGTGGTATTGGTGATCTCTATGACCACCGTTTCTCGCTGGTGAAGAACCATCAGTTTAAGCACACGGGAAAATATCGCGTCAAATTTGAACAGTTCATGCGAACAGATACGCTTTCTGGAATACTTGCCGTCGGCCTCAGAGTCGAACGTACGCGGCCTGGTAAATAACCTTTCTCATTTCACCTGTTGATTCTGTAGGTCTTTTTTTCTTTACCTATAATCCCGGTTTATTCTTACTTTTAGTTACCACGCGTATGTTGTGGAACCTATTCACCCTGATCACATGAAGAAATATATTCCGTTTCTGTTATTGGCGGCTATGCCGGTCTTGTGTAGTGGCAACGTCCGCTTGCCTCGAATAATAAGCGACCACATGGTATTACAACAAAACAAACCTATCAAAGTGTGGGGGTGGGCAGACAAAGGAGAAAAGGTGACTGTTGTGTTTAAGGGTCAAAGCAAATCAGTCAAGACGGATAAATCTGGTAAGTGGATAATTGTACTTGCACCGGAACCAGCGGGTGGCCCCTTCCAGCTGAGCATCAAAGGAGAAAATTCTATCACGCTTAGCGACATTCTCATTGGTGAAATATGGGTTTGTTCTGGTCAGTCTAATATGGAATGGACCGTGCGGAACACAAAAAACGCGGAGGAAGAAATCCGCAATGGCAATTATCCGCAGGTAAGGCAGTTTCTTGTTCAAAAATCTGTGTCATTGAAACCGGAGGAGGACGTCAAGGGTGGCGATTGGAAAGTTTGTTCTCCTGAGAACATAGCAGATTTTACCGCGGTAGGGTATTTTTTTGCGAGGGACATCTTCAACGAATTAAAGGTACCGATTGGATTGATCAATACTTCCTGGGGAGGAACACATTCAGAGACGTGGACAAGCAAGGAAGCATTTGAGCAAAGTGAGGAATTCAAAAGTATGATAGCCACAATGCCCGCGATTGATCTTGAATCGCTTGCGAAAGAGAAACGAGAACTTCAGATGAAGAGGCTAAAGGATATGAATATTAACCTTTCATCCACCGATGCTACGAGTTGGAAGACTACATCTTACGATGATAGTCAATGGCATTCACTAGAGGCACCTGCCTTGTGGGAGGAGCAAGGCTTCGACGAAGTTGATGGGGTAATCTGGTATCGCAAAACAATTTCTATCGGTGGCAGCGACGCAGGCAAGGAAGCAGTTCTTGAACTTGCAATGATAGATGATTCAGATGAAACATTTATAAATGGGATTAAAGTGGGCGAAACTATAAACAGGTACAATGAGAAAAGAAAGTACAACGTACCGGCTGGAGTGTTAAAGGAGGGCAGAAATCTCATTGCAGTCAAGGTGGAGGACACCGGTGGTGGCGGAGGTATTTATGGAGAGAAGTCGGATTTGAAACTGACGACAAGCAGTCACAATGTAATTCCTCTCGAAGGCAAATGGCAATTTAATATTGAGAAGCTGTCCTCGAACACAACTTCTATTGGACCTAATGCTTATCCTACATTATTGTTTAATGCAATGATTAACCCCATCCTGAACTTTGCGATTGAAGGTGCAATATGGTATCAGGGTGAATCCAATGCAGGCAGAGCGTACCAGTACCGGAAGGCTTTCCCTCTTATGATTCAGGATTGGCGTAGTCATTGGAAGCAGGGGGACTTTCCATTTTATTTTGTTCAGCTAGCAAGCTTTAATGCGGACCACGGAACAAGCGAGCACGGCAGTTCATGGGCGGAATTAAGAGAAGCACAAAGCATGACTTTATCGCTTCCAAATGCAGGCATGGCGGTGACTACAGATATCGGAGAAGCGAATGATATTCATCCCCGAAACAAACAGGATGTCGGAAAGCGCCTGGCTGCCATTGCGCTCAATAAGGTTTATGGCCGCAACAATGTATTCACCGGCCCGGTGTACAAAGGGATAAATGTTGAGGGAACAAAGATCAGAGTATCATTTACAGGTATCGGAGGTGGGCTGGTGGTCAAGGACAAGTATGGCTATTTAAAAGGATTTGAAGTTGCCGGGTCCGACCAAAAATTTCGATATGCAAAGGCGTGGTTGGAAGGTAATGATGTAGTGGTATCATGTGATGAAGTCTCCAATCCCGTTGCCGTACGCTTTGCGTGGGCCGATAATCCCGAAGACGCCAATTTCTTTAATAAGGAAGGTTTTCCGGCGTCGCCATTCAGGAGTGATACCTGGCAAGGCATAACTGTAGATGGAAAATTCGTCATCGAAAAGTAGTGGCCAGTCCATCATTATGATTCACGCCGACAATGACCGTATTTGGAATCCTGGTCTTATGAGAATACATATTTCGCCGCATCTTGTTTTGATCATTCTGTTTGTGCTGACAGCAAAAGTTAGTTACGGGCAGCGAAAGGCACTTATTGATAAAGAGGCTACTCCAGAAACTAAGGCACTGTTTAAAAATTTAGGTAAGTTATCTAAAAAACACACGCTGTTTGGGCACCAACATGCGACAGAATACGGTCATGGATGGTTTGGTGACAAGGGTCGATCGGACGTAAAATCCGTAACGGGTTCACATCCTGCTGTGATTGGTGTAGACGTTATGGGCTTCAATGGAAGACCGGCGGAACAAATCGAAAAAGCGAAAGATGAATTACGTCAAAATGTGATCGACACTTACAATCGTGGAGGAGTGACCACTGTAGCCTGGCATTTTTCGAATCCTGTTTCCGGAGGAGGTTTCAACTGGGTTGACTCTCTTTCATTGCCAGCTGTAAAATACATCATACCCGGAGGTGAAGCGCACGAAAAATACAAGAGCATTCTCACTGAAATCGGCGAGTGGGCAAAAAGTGTGAAAGCACCTGATGACAACCTTGTACCAATGATTTTTCGGCCTTATCATGAATTTGATGGTGGATGGTTTTGGTGGGGCAAACCACATTGTACAAAGGAGGAATTCATTTCGCTGTGGCAATTCACAGTAACATATCTGCGGGACATTGTCGGCGTTCATAACTTGATCTACGCGTTCTCACCGGATAACAAATTCCGGACAAAAACTGAATTTTTAGAGCGATATCCTGGGGACGAGTATGTGGATATGGTAGGAATGGATAACTATGGGGATATGGGCCGGAACCGATACGCGCTCGATACTGCCGCCATCAAGCTTAAGATTGTTTCTGATTATGCGATCAAAGCGGGGAAACTTGCAGCTTTTACCGAAACCGGTCTTGAATCGATACCCAACACAACGTGGTGGACTGAAACGCTTTTAAAAGTTATGAAGAGCCAGAAAATGAGACTTGCTTATGTGCTGGTGTGGCGAAATGACACCAGAAGTCCGACCCATTATTATGCTCCTTTTCCGGGGCAGGTCAGCGTACCTGATTTTCTTAAGTTCTACAATGATCCCTATACGTTATTCGAATCGGATCTCAAGGATATTTATGGCCGTTAATTCGATTTTTTCTTGTTCGAACAATTAGCCAGTGACCGCTAATCTGATCGCTAATTCTATTGAAATTCTGCGGGCAACTAAGTATCTTACTTGACAATCAATCACTATAGGTCATGCCCTTATTCATGGATTTTCACAAGGGTTTGTCTGTCACTGTTGAAGACGTAAAGAATGCGCATATCGCGGACGAGCGTGTACAGGATAAATACGGTGTAAAATACCATCAATTTTGGGTGAACGAAGAAGCTGGTGCGATCTTCTGTCTTATGGAGGGACCGGACAAAGAAACGTGCGAAGCGGTGCACCGGGAGGCCCATGGCAACGTTGCGTGCTCGATCGTTCAGGTCGAACCAGGGTTTTATGAGCTCTTGATGGGGAATGATCAACGAATCGAAAAAGGTCATGTAAAGTTCGAAGATGGGATGGTGGACCTGGGTTATCGCAACATCATGGTTGCTACAATTCAGGCGCTCACCACGCTAACGGCTTCTTCTGACTATCCACTGCTACAATCTCCGCACGATGAAAGGAAACTCGTACAGGACAAGGTTACGGCTCTTCATGGTCGTGAGATAAAGTGGTCGGCCGATGATAGCCTGATCAGCGTCTTCAATTCATCTACCAATGCAGTGCGTTGCGCCTTAGAAATACAGAAGGACCTCATGAAAATGCAGGAGAACGCCAGAGAAAGAAATTTTCAATTTTATTTTCGAATAGGAGTTGGTGCAGGTCAGCCGGTAACGGAAAACGATGAGTTTTTTGGTGAGGCGATCAAACTGGCACGACGTCTTTGTAACCTCACTCGCATGAACGAGGTGCTGATCTCATCACTGGTAAATGAGCTTTGTGATATCAAGGACATTTCCCGGTTGTTAGGTCCTCAGAATGTTGCAGTGAAGTCACTTAACTCATCAGAAGAAAAGTTTGTAAATAATCTTTTCAGGGTAACGGATAAGAACCTTTCTGACGAGAATTTTAGTATTGAAGCGTTAAGCCGCGGTATTGGGATCAGCCGGCCTCAGCTTTACCGGAAGATCGTCACCCTGACGGGCAGGTCTCCGAATGATCTTATCATCGACCTGCGTATGGATAAGGCTTTATCCCTTTTGAAGCGAAAAGCAGGAAACATATCACAGATTGCGCTTGAAGTTGGGTACAGCAACCCTTCGTACTTCGCGAAGTGTTTTACCAAAAAGTTCGGGTGCACGCCATCCAAGTACGTGGAAACCGTGCGTGTCGCTTAAACATTTGATCCCTATACACTGGGATGGAATTATTACAGTGAACGATTAACGTGATGAATTGAACAACTTTTGTTAGCCTTTCAGCACAATACCTTTCCATATTTGATTTCATTTCTTTCAGCTTACCACTAAGTCTAACAAAAAGAACTCTTATGATCTCAACTATTGAAAATGGAAAGAGTCGTCTCTTAGACGAATCGACCTTGCAGGGCTTTAGGAGCTCAATTCGTGGAAAAGTTATTACTGGCAACGATCCTTCTTATAATGGGGAGAGGACCGTTTACAACGGTATGATCAACAAGTATCCCGCATTGATTGTCAAATGCCGGGATGTAGCAGATGTTATAAGCGCTGTAAACTTTGGAAGGGAGCAAAAACTGGATCTGGCAATTCGTGGAGGAGGTCATAACGCCGGCGGCCTCGGAGTTTGTGATGACGGCCTGGTGATTGATCTTTCCCTTATGAACGGAACCCGTGTTGATCTCGAAGCAAATACAATCCGCGTAGATGGCGGATGCTTACTTGGCGACATCGACCATGCCACACAAGCTTTCGGGAAAGCAATTCCGACCGGAATATTTTCGACAACGGGAATAGCTGGTCTTACACTAGGCGGCGGGTTGGGTCACCTTACGAGGAAATACGGGCTGGCTATCGATAATCTTATCGAATCAGATGTAGTGCTTGCTGATGGAAAGCTCGTTACAGCCAGCGAAAAGAAAAATCCCGATCTTTTTTGGGCGATCCGTGGCGGAGGGGGCAACTTTGGTGTTGTTACTTCTTTCCTTTTTAACCTGCAGGATGCGGGGATTGTCCAAGGTGGACCTATGCTTTGGCACATTGAGGATTCCGAAGAGTTACTACGTTTTTACCGCGATTTTATTCTTAAAGCCCCGAATGAGATATACTGCTATTTCGCGTTTCTGACAGTACCCCCGGTTCCGATCTTTCCTGCTGAATTGCATTTGAAAAAAATGTGTGCTCTCCTGTGGTGCAATATTGGCGACACAACTCTTTCAACCAAAGATGCATTTGAGACGTTTCGAAAATTTAAGAAGCCTGCGCTGGATTATGCGGGGCCAATGCCATTTGCTGCTTTGCAGTCTATGTTTGACCCACTCTATCCCAAAGGTCTACAATGGCATTGGAAAGCTGATTTTGTGAAGGATTTAAGTGATGAGGCCATAAAATTGAATGTGAAGTATGCAAACAAAATGCCTACTCCACAATCCACAATGCACCTCTATCCGATCAACGGGCAAGCGCATAAAAAGAACAATGAGGATACGGCTTTCAGTTACCGCGATGCAAATTGGGCTCAGGTAATTGTTGGAATAGATCCTGATCCTGAAAATGGAGAAAAATTATCCACCTGGACTCGCGAATATTGGTCGGCACTTCACCCATTTTCCGCAGGAGGTGCCTATGTAAATTTTTTGATGGATGAAGGGCAGGATAGAGTTCAGGCCTCTTATCGTGAAAACTATGACCGTCTCGCGAAGATTAAGTCAAAGTACGATCCAAAGAACCTGTTTCGAGTTAATCAGAATATTAAACCAAATTGATGTTAAACCTCTAAAACCCTATAATTTATGAACACGGATAATTCTCGCAGAAAGTTTATGGAGACAATGGTAGCTGGAGCTGCCGGTCTGTCATTGGTATCAGGTACCGCCGTCGCGGGTAGTATGCAACCAGACACAGTAATGGTAGACGATGCTGATGCTTGGTTCAAAAAAGTGAAAGGAAAACACAAAATCGTTTATGATGCACCGGAGCCTCACGAAGGATTTCCTATCATCTGGTCATGGGTATTCTATAAAACCAACAACGCCACGGGCACACCTGATAACGAATTGACCGCTGTGGTTGTTCT
>DATHIE010000749.1:0-7616 GCA_035316905.1 Chryseolinea sp.
GAGTATGTTCATCAATACTTCAGATGGTTCCATACCTGGTTTACCCACATGCACAAGTTCATTCAGTAAACTTTTCCATATGGTATGATAATCTTCTAAAATTTTCCAGATCGTCTTGTAAAAGGAATCTCCAACCAGCAAACGCCTGTGTTCAGGCCATTCCCATTTACTTGTGTCACTGGTGAGCAGCACACCATAGGGTTGGTTACCCACCCGTATCGCTGGCAACCATCCCCTGCCCGTAACATGGTTAACAGAAAAATCACGAAGCATGCTTTGAAAACTTTCCCCCACTACCGGCTGCATCATGGAACCGAAATAATAACCAAGGGTCGAAGCATAAAGTGCCGTATTCATCGCCACTGCTTCCTGGTGATCCTGTGCATCACTATTGAGCACATATTGCAAAGGTCCATATTCAATTCCCAGTGCATCGGCGAGATTTCTTCCATCACATTCATCGGGGAAACTGAATTTGGGTTTTCCTGTTTCTGTGTAATAACTAATCTCATTAAAGGAGTCATTTTTTGTGTAGCCTGACTCTTCGAGATCCGTGTTATTTGTTGGTGCCCCCTGTCTTACGAGGCTAAATCCCTTTGGTGAATAATGATGATTATTGATAAGCGATTCGATAGCAGATCCGGAAGTAGTTTCATTGGAAGAAAGTGAAACACCCAGCACGAGAATTTTACTAAACCCATTGACTGCCTGTGCCTGGCTTAAGGGAATCCGAAATCCCATACCGAATTCGACTGCTTTATCAAAATCAGACATCCAATCATAGCCAGTACCAAATACAAGCTTATTATCTTTCATTACAAAGGCGGCCTCTGCATCCATCGGATCAGGGCCAAGGAACAACTCATCCGGTATAATATTTCCTGTTTCCTGGCGAACGATGGTATCGCCTTCATAAAAGATCGCGACGAATTTATCGGGAAGTATTTCCGTCCTTGGTGCACGGCTCCAATCGGATGTTTTGGTAAGGTCGTGAACCGGGAAAACTAATTCATCTTCCTGTTCAAGGTCGTCTAACCCGGTCCAGTTAGTGGGTTGCGTTTCCCGGGCAACCCAGGCTGATCGCTGCGAACCAAAGAGGGTAGCAAGATAACTCCACGCCGATCTCTTCCGATCCTCTTTCCCGGTTGCAGCACCCTTTTCAGCATTGAATATAACTTTCCAATATTTTTCTCCTTCTGTTATTTCTTTATCGGTAAGTATTCCTTCATGCGTATGAACCGCTATGTCATCCGGATATATTCGCAACAACAATTCAGGTTGCCTTCCCTGATTGACAAAACGGGTTTCGATCCGAACAGGAAGCAATAAAAACGGAATTTTATCATCCAGGTTTTTTATGGCAGTCTTTGGATGAGGATCAACATAGATACTACCAATGGCGGTATGTAACTGTCCTCTTACCTCATCGAGCTTATCGCGACCACTCTTATATTCATTTCGTTGCTTTCTTTTTTTCTCTTCCCATTCCTGCTTGTCCGGTTGTTCCGTCTCAAGCATGGTAGCGAGTTTCTCTTCTTCATTTTTTTTCTCTTCTAAAAGCCTGCCTCGCCCGGCTTCAATTTCTCTGCGCCTCTCTCTTTCTGCACCTGCTTCCTGCGACAATTGGTTTTTCTCCTGCTCCGCTTTTGCAAGATCTTCTTCTAACTGTGCCAGCAAGGATTGAAGTTGTTTTAATAATTGCGTCCATTCATCAATCTTCGCACGGTCAGGTTTTTGTTTATTTTTTTCTTCCTGGATGTTTGCAGCTATTTCCTGGATGCTGCTCCTTGTGACCTTGATCTTTTTTTGAAGAAAGCCGATAAGATCATTCTTGTCCTCCAGTTGAATCAACACCTTCCTCCGTTCGCTTAACTGATCATTCAGATCCCGTATCCGTGCCTCGAGCCCGGCAATCTTTTTCTTTATAATGTTGATGTCGTTCCCGCCGGAAGGAAGAACTGTTTCCTGGTTGTTGATCTTATCAAGCTTCTTAATTGCTTTGTTCAACTGAATTGCCGAAGCATAGGAATTTGCATCACTCAATCTTCTTGCCTCCCTGAGCTGCTCAATTTTTTCGAGTTGTTCGGTCCACGTAGACATGTTAATTATGGTTGAATAGTTTTTTGCCGATCATTATTTTGCTTTTTCGAGCATTTCTTTTGCATGCACTGCTACCATGCTTGGTTTCTGTAAAAGAATAAAAGCCATGTTGGCGGAATCCATCCCCCACCTGAATGCTTCCGGTGGATTGAAACCGGGCACTACGCTTGCCTGGATAAATTTTAAACTATCCGGCAATTTGGTCCATGACAGGTCATCCCATGAAAGTCCATCACTGCCCTGGTTAAAAGTGATATCCATTCCAAATCGTGGTTCACCCGGGATCTCCTGTATGATAAAGAACCATCCAAGCTTATCAGTAAATCCAGGAGATGGATCGGTTCCCTCGGCTTGCTCTTTGGTAAGATCAAATCCGAAAAACTTAATATCCGGTTCGATCTCCGCCTTGTACAACGGAAACATTACATGTGTTTTGAACTCTTCAGCAGAAAGATCCTGGTCGATCTCAGGTTCATTGGGATCTTTCCCCGTAATAGCTTTTTGTGCAAAAATGACTGTGTTGGGATAGCGCTTCAATAAGTCGCCACGAATGACGAGTACCAGTTGTTTGGCATCACCCTGCGCATCCCGGTTGTTATGTCTGCCAAGTTCACTTTTGAAAGGCCAGGTATGGATGGGTTTGATATCTTTATGCTCCTCTGTAAGTTCCGCATCAGATTTATTTTCTTCGGGCTTAATAATTCCATTTACATCCCAGAATTGCCGGAAGTAACTTCCACGTTCATCAGTTGGATATTCTCTCCATAATAACTCACGACCCATTTCGTGATTCAAACCCACCATGTAACTCTCAATGAATTTTTGATTTGTTTCCAAAAGTGAAATGGTATTAGGTGGTATCAATTTCAGGTTGGGTAACAGTAATTCACTCGATATATCGCTCAGTTTTTTATACATCGGGTCTTCAAAATCCGGATAGGCGATCGCAGGAAATATGGTTTCAGGTGTATTCAGCCTGATGCGACCCGGAAAGAGGACCAGTGATGATAACCGCAGTGGATATGAAACATGCGGATGAATAGCTTGCGCCGTTTTCGCATAGGCATTGCTTATATTTAATTGCAGCGTTGGTTGCAAAACTGCTTTTACTGCCAACCTTTGGGTAAGATCAGTCAGCGCGGTTCTGTAATTCTTTGCTTCTACGCTGTCCTGCCCGGAACCACTGCTGGTGGCCGGAGGTGTTACGCTTTCATCACTTAGTTTTAAAGTGAAGGAAGGTCTTTGTGGAATGTTGCTGATCAGTTCCAATTCTTTTTCCGGATCAACCAATATTTCAGCAGCTTGATAGTTGGTCCGCAACTTCGAAGTAAAAACATATGCTGCCACAACCAAAGTTGCAAGCGCACCAACAACAAAAAATAAACCTGTAACGACAACAAGGAACAAAAAAATAACTAACAATATGATCAACGCTAACCCTGCATGTTTCAATAGCCATAATATCCACCCGGGTAATTTGTAAGGAAATATTTTATCGGCGATCTGTTTAGTATTAGGCAGTCCCGAGGGTGTAACTTTAGGAGGGGCCGCCGTTATTTTTCCGTCATTAATATCGTTTACGAGCTGGTGATAGGAAAACGTTTTTTCAACTGCGAGTTTTTTTACCATCTTACCATTGGGTCTTACCATTCTTCTAAACGCTCCCGATAATACAGCCGTGGGAAGCCTGCTTTCCTGGACCTGGTGAAGAATAGTGGTTGGGCTTCCCATGATCCGACCGAGTACCGGCCGGCTCATCGCCAATAAATGAGTGGGACTTACCTGGCTAAATGTTTTTTGTGTGAATTGCAAAGCCACTTTCATATATAGCACGGTATGTTTTATTTTTCGATTGGCGTCGATGATCTTTTGTACCTGTGCCCAGGCCTTGCGCATATAATTCTCCTGGTTCTTTTGAATGACCCTTGTTCCAAAGCCGGCGGGGACTCTTGTGCGCGGATCCCTGTTAAGATCATTTACCCAATAATTACTGGTGACATCTAATAACACCACATCCTTCTCACTCTTCTTTGCATGCTTACCTCCATAAAGCGGTACAGAGATAATCGGATCACCCGAATCATCGGTGCCTATTATAGTAGCTGGCAGGTTAACTATCTTTTGTAATTCAGGTTGAAATTCATTGGGCAAAACAGGATCAGGAAAAACAGTGGAGACAGTCGAAGGAGACTTGAGTGCACCTTCCAAACCAATGATCGCAGGTTTAGTTCCGGGAATTTCAAGTGTCTCATCATCGGCCCGTACAAAGCCCGGCCTCGAGCAGTCCATATCACGGATCCCTACTTTTGGATCCATCGGACGAGGCTCAAGCAATTTGACCAAAGATTCAAAGTCTGCGTTCAGACCGGTACGAAAATACCATTCAAAATAAAAAGGCATTTCACCTTTCGCACCATTGGTATTATCCCATGAAGGCGCCTGTGCATTTATAGTTTCTGTCGGCTGCTCCAACCCTGCCAACCGGCCTGTTTCAAAAGCCGGAATTACGAAAGCACAATAAGGCGTGTTGGGTTCTAACTTACGCGGGCTTACCAGCCGGCAATAAACCTGGTCCGGATCTTCTTCCAATGTTTTGTTAAGTGAGAGAAGAAATTTTTCATAATCAGAAAGCTCACTGTTTGGTATATCTGCATTACTATGCATATGTGCCCACAACGATGTTTCATTAGCGGGTGGAAATGCATCCGTGCTTTTAACAATGATAGTAGGTAAAGGCACTGTTCTTTTTGTTCTTTCAAACTCTTCTTCTTTTAATATCAGCAGAAATATCCAGGGCCTTAGTTTAGCACCCTGTGGTCTTGCGGGTGTGTACCGCCATGCAAAATCCTCGTCATAAAATTCCAGGAACGCGAGATAGTTTGATTCGAAATCAGTGATCCAGTTAAGAGGTTCGGTACGTACGATCATATCACGATTGATCCCAATAATATCACCCGGACCGATGAGCATAAAATTCTTTGTCATCCCGGCTTCGTTCAACGCAACGGGAACAGCGATCTCCGCCCGCTCCTTACCAGAAGATGTGCCTGCACCCAGATCATCCGCCTCGGTGATATTTGAGGAGATGCCTTTTCTCGCCCACGAATGGAATTGATACCTGGCAATTTCGACACTCATTAGTTTGGATTTAATTCATAATGTGAAACGATCTGGACCTGGTCCTTCAACCCGGGTTTTGTCCGTATAAGATCATTGTAAATTTGTTTGGCCTCTGTATAACTACCCGTCACCATTTCATTGCTGTGTATTTTCATGTTACTGACATTTGCAATAACAAATTTCTCCTCCGCTACTGCTACTTTGCCCGGCGCATTAGCCGACATTCTGTTGCTGGTAAAAGATAATTTTGATTTGGATACTGCAGCCCCTTTTGTATTGACCATGAAAAGCGCCTTTGCATATTTATAAATACCTGCCAGGATGAGAGAGAATTTTTTCTTTCTCAGGTAGGTCAGCTCATAGTCCACACTCTTGCTAACGGCATTCGGTACCTGCAGGGAAGAAGAACCCGTGATCTTAAACCCGCTCTTCATTCTTTCAAAAGATGCTCTGGCCAGTTTTTCATTATCCTTCATCTCCAAAAAACTGGAGGGAGCAAATTGTTCCTGCAATGGCTCGGTAGACAATGCGGCGTCCGTGGTCTTTACTTCGAATTTTTTTGCATCCTTTGGAACCTTTGTTCCAAATTTGCTGATCTCAATTTCCAACGGCACCAATCTTTCACTGAAGCTGAGTATACCGAATGGATGAACTACTAATTTATCCGGCGGACTCTTGATCTCTTTTACCGTAACATGCAGGTTATTCTTATCCGGTATATCGGCCTTCCAGTTACGATTGTCATTGATCTCTGTGGTCAGCATCGCAATAAGATCTGCTTTCTCATTTTCAATTTCGCTGGCGCTATCACCCCATGTCTCATGGAAGCTGACGCTAACTTCAAAGAATAAAATACTAATGCTGGCTTCTCCCCTTGCATCCCATGGAGTAGGTCCTGACAACTGCCCCTTCACACTGATACTCATCAGTACGGAACTACCTCTTCGCAGCGCAAGACCTGCATAGATCTCTGCAATAAATTTAAACGGATCAAACTGGAACAACACATCAAAGCCGATGTACCCGTAAATATTGAACCCTGCAGCTGCTGCGTAAAGTTCAGCTTTGGCGCCAAACTGAACGGTATTGGAAGTGACCGCAAAATAATTTTCAATACTGATGCGCGGGTTGTCGCCACTCAGTAAGCTGATGGTCATGCGCCTCATATTTTGCAAATCACCGGGCGCTTCTTTAAATGCCGGGTGGAAACCTCCCACACTTAAGATGAACACCGGGTTATCTCCCCACGAAAGGCGGAACGCCATGTCACCTGTTAAGGTGTATATCAGGAGCCGCGAATCATACAAGCTTGCATCAAATGATATGTACTTGTTTTCAAAGTCCAATACTCCCAGGAAATTGACCTGCAACCTTAGCAGCGCTGTATTTTCTTCAGGCAGTAATGCTTTTATCACACCAAGTATCACAATACGTGGTACCGGAATTTCAATGAGGATTCCCAGTTCCAATGTAATGATCGAAGGAGTTCCCCATCCCAGCTTCGCCATTGGACCAATAATGAAACGGTCTTTTTGTACAGGAAATACCTGTTTGATATCACTTACAATGCGGTTGAAATTGGCTATTACATCTTCCGGGAATAATATGCTTTTAATAGCATTGGTCTTGATGCCTTCGCGAAGCACTTCGATCTTCGTTGTACGGTTCAGACCCAGCAAACCTCCCACACCATTCAGCGTAAATCCAAATCCAAGTTGGATAGGTGTGAATTCCGCCGTAATGATAATCAGCAGGGAGAATCCATCGCTTCCATCCGGCATTTTGGTATTGATGATACCAATTGCTTTCATAGAAAACAGGCTCTGGAATTCCAATTCCAAAGCACCCATATATTCTCCTTTTTCAAAGTCAAGGTAAAGAAATCCGCCACCTTTGACCACCCCTGAGTCAATGGAAAGTCCAATACCATTCGGAGGTTTAAAACCGACTTTAATATCGAACGGACCCGCGTTGCCTCCTTTTTTGAATTGAGCTTCGAGGCGAAGACCAATGTTCTGTACGACAAATTGCAAGGGACCGAGATCTCCTTTGATATTCGCACCGATCTCTAGTTTTAATCCCGGTGGTGGAGGATTTAATTGTGCGGCGAGCCTGATCAGCAACTGATCGATGGTGATCGGTCCTATGGTAAGATGAGGACTAACAGCCACTTCAAAGCCACCGCCTCCTTTGAATTTTATTCCGCCTGTCGTCGACCATTCCAGTCCTAGTGGAATGTCAATTTTGGTTTGGCCTGAACCTAAAATTGTCCGCATGAAACCATCTGTTTCGGAAGCCTGTAATACAAGGGCAAGACCTCGTATCTCAAACCCAAGAATTACTTCCGGTTCGCCTGTCTTAAAACGAAAGGCAAAATCAAAGGAAGTGCCCTGTAC
>DATHIE010000750.1:0-4044 GCA_035316905.1 Chryseolinea sp.
TCCGCCATTGTAATTGAAAATGTTTAGAACAGTCAAAAGGCAACAACCGAAGTGCTCAATCGTTATACCCACGATTTAGTCGGACTAGGTTTTCAATGAAGGTTTCCATAAGCATACTGTTATCCCTCTGGTTCACATCCGCTCTTGCACAGCGTGAAGTAAGGACGTATTACGATCAGCAAAAAAGAAAACCACAGGAGATTTACTTCACTTCCAAAGAAGACGACCAAAAATTCGTTGGCCGCTATCAAAGGTATTATGAAAATGGACACCTAATGATGGATGGGAATTTTGACGACGGCAAAAAGTCCGGTCTCTTTACCGAGTACCATGAGAACGGAAAGACAGCCCGCAAGCTTTCGTATGTGAACGGCCTTCGTCACGGGGCAGTACAAGTATTTGATGAAGACGGCAAACCCTTTCAGAAAGCATACTATCAAAATGATATTCTCACCGATAGTATTCAACTCTATTTTGACAACGGTGCAGTCAAGCGCGAAACATTTTTTGTAAAAGGTAAACCCGAAGGATTCGTTAAAGAATATTCTCCGGGAGGCCAGCTTAAAAAAGAAATAAGCTATGAAGAGGGAAAGCCAAACGGAATCACGCGCAGTTATTATGACAACGGTAAAATCGAAACAGAAGCGAACTACTTAAACGGTATCCTTACCGGACTTTACAAGACGTATTTTCCCAATGGCCAGCTTGAAACGGTTTCAACGATGGAACAAGGTTCAAAAAATGGTCACTTCAAAACATACGACCAGGAAGGCCATTTGATCCTTGAAGGAAACTTTCTTAACGGCAAGCTTCATGGCGAGAACACCGGTTACTTTGCTGATGGCGCCGTGCAACACCGTTATGGATACAAGGAGGGCCGAAAGAGCGGAACGAACTTTGATTATTTTCCCGATGGAAAGATCAAGATAAAAGAACAAGTGTCATCCAACGGAGCCGACGCAACTATAGAAGAGTTTGATATCAATAGTACATTAGTCTCTGAAAAGAAGTTACGGAACAATCTACCTGACGGCGCATGGACATACTATTACGAGGGTCAAAAGACTGTTAAGATTAAGGAATCGTATGAAGTGGGGAAATTGAATGGCATACGTTATTCGTTTTATCCATCCGGTAAAGTGAAACAGGAACAGACTTATAAGGCAAATTTGCTGGCTGGTCCCATGAAAACTTATTTTGAAACCGGCGCCTTGGAGACAGTGACGGAATACCGTTCGAATCGAAAACACGGCCTTTATACCGCTTATTATCCCAATGGGGTCGTGAAGGAATCAGGGGAATTCGCCGCCGACAAGAAGCACAAAGAGTGGAAGACCTTTGACGAGCAAGGAAAACAGGTAAGCTCAGTGGTATTCAAGGCCGGTACTGCCATGATCACGGAAAAATGAGGTGCTGAAATTTCGCCTGCACTTCTTAAAAATTGTTCATTACTATTAACTTACGGCTCAATTCGTTTTCATGGAGGCAATAAAAGAGACCAGGTATTCCTTTCCTGGACAGACGGGTTTTTACCGTGGCAAGGTGAGAGACGTGTACTACTTCGGGGACCTTATGGCCATGGTAGCCACGGACCGGATTTCAGCATTCGACGTGGTCCTCCCTCGGGCTATTCCCGATAAGGGCCGTGTCCTGAATCAGATTGCAGCATTCAATCTAGACGCCACTAAGCACATCGTTCCAAACTGGGTGGTTTCCACTCCCGACCAAAATGTTACAATCGGCTTCAAGTGTGAACCCTTTAAAGTAGAGATGGTCGTGAGAGGTTATCTGGCGGGCCATGCGGCAAGAGAGTATAAAGCTGGAAAACGCACGTTATGTGGCGTTGCGCTTCCTGAAGGCTTGAAAGAAAATGATAAACTCCCCTCACCTATCATTACACCCACTACGAAGGCTTCCGTTGGGCATGACGAAGACATCTCGCGTGAAGAGATCCTAAAACGAGGGATCGTCGCGCCGCAGGATTACAAAAAATTGGAAGAGTATACGCTGGCCCTCTTTAGTAAGGGTTCAGAGCTTGCCGCAGAGCGGGGCTTAATCCTGGTGGATACTAAATATGAATTCGGTAAACACAAGGACACCATCTACCTCATTGATGAAATCCATACTCCGGATTCGTCAAGATACTTTTATGCTGATGGATACGAAGCAAGGCAAAGCGCAAATGAGCCGCAGAAACAACTTTCAAAAGAGTTTGTAAGGCAATGGCTTATTGAAAATGGATTCCAGGGCAAGGAAGGTCAACGTGTACCTGAGATGACTGATGAGATCGTTTCATCAATTTCCAATAGGTATAACGAGCTCTATCAGCAAGTTAGGGGCGAACGACTACCGAAAGTCGATTATAACCACATCTCCCAAAGAATCGAACAAAGCATCTTGAATTCGATAAATTCCGCTAACTTAGAAACCAAGAAAAACTGAAATATGAAGTATACTATCGACAAACAGGAGAAATACAGCTTATTGCGATTGCATGAAGAGAAGCTGGACTCCAGTGTGGCTCCTGGTCTTAAATCAGAATTAATTACACTCCATGCTGAAGGAGTTAGAAATATAGTGCTGGATCTCGCCGAAGTAAAATATACTGATTCGTCCGGGCTAAGTGCTCTGTTGGTCGGTAACCGGATTGTACAGGAAGAGGGAGGTATTTTTATACTCACCACACTTTCAGATCATACCATGAAACTTATTAAGATCTCTCAGCTCGACAGCGTATTAAACATATTACCGCGGGTCGAAGAAGCTATCGACGCAGTTTTCATGCATGAGATTGAAAAGGATTTGAAGGACTCCGACAATAATTAAAAGCAAGGTTGTATATACCTAAGAACCAAAGCCAAGCAAGCTTTGGTTTTTTGTTTTACTGATTAAAGGAATTGTTTTGAGTTTTAAAGTAACCATTCTTGGGTCAAGCGGAGCTATGCCTGCTTATGGAAGACATCCCTCGGCTCAGTTTATTGAGATTCAAAATCGATCATTTCTGGTCGATTGCGGGGAAGCTACTCAAATGCAGCTCATGCGCATGCAGGCAAACTTCCATCGCATCAATCACATTTTTATAAGCCATCTGCATGGAGACCATTACCTGGGCCTCATGGGACTTATCTTCACGTTACATTTGCAAAGACGTTTAAATGACTTGCATATATATAGTCACCGCGGATTGGATGAGATAATCACCACTCAACTTCGTTATTCAGGATCGGCTCCCAACTTCAGAATTATATTTCACCGTCTTGAAAAAGGCGTTCGTGAGATGATTTTTGAGGATGATGCGCTGACGGTCGAGACGATACCTCTATCCCATAAGATCAGGTGCTCGGGATTCTTATTCAAAGAAAAACCGAAACCGCGAAGGATCGATAAAATGAAAATGCCGGAAGGTTTGCTGCTTCAGCATATCGTTAGTCTGAAACGAGGCGAAGACGTGTTGGACGAAAGCGGAAATGTGATATACCGCAATAAAGACTACACCTTGCCTCCGCGTAAATCGCGCACGTATGCCTACTGCTCCGATACGGAGTTTGACAAGAACGTCGTTGGACAAATTAATAAAGTAGACCTTCTCTACCATGAGGCTACATTCGTGGAGACCGACGAGCCAAAGGCCACAGAAACGAAACACAGCACAGCGAAGCAGGCCGCCACGATTGCTCAACTCGCTGAGGTTGGCAGTCTCTTGCTCGGACACTTCTCTGCCAGATACCGCGATCTGGTGCCAATTCTTGAAGAAGCTAGGACGATCTTTCCGAACTCACGACTTGCTTTGGAGGGTGAAGAATTCAGCATTCCCGATTAAATTGTAATTTATGTAAATGGAAAATACGCTCGATCAAAAACGCAATCGCCTGTTCGTTATCCTCTCAGGGATTTTTATCACCAACGCGCTACTGGCTGAAATGATCGGCGTGAAAATCTTCTCCGCTGAAGGTACGCTTGGTCTTAATCCGGCGAACCTGAACATCATGGGCTTTACAATGGCGTTCAATCTCACCGCGGGCGCTGTGATATGGCCGGTCGTAT
>DATHIE010000751.1:0-2613 GCA_035316905.1 Chryseolinea sp.
AAGTATGCTGATACGTATTATGTATACGATGACTTTGATAACCTTGTTTGTGTACTGCCTCCTGAAGCTTTGAAACAAATAACCGCTGCAACGTCGCTATACTTTGGTAAAACAGATGCCGAAAAAGATGCCTTCCTAAACACTTGGGCTTTCAGATATATTTTTGACGCCAAGAGGAGGATGATCCAGAAGAAGACTCCGTCCGCTGATCCTGTATGCATAGTTTATGATAATCTGGATCGGGTAGTCATGACACAGGACGGAGTTCAACGCCCCTTAAAACAATGGGTGTACACCAAGTACGATAACCTGAATCGCCCCATTGTAACCGGGATATATACCCACGGAACTGTAATTGATCAGGTTGCGATGTCTTCACAAGTGAGCACCACAGCTTTCTTTGAAACGTACAATGGTGCAATCGTCACACATGGATATAGCAATTTGATTTTTCCAACGACGGGCACGGTGCTGACAGTCATGTTCTATGATGATTACCGCTTTATTCTTCCGCTTGTTTATAACAACAATGCATCATTGACCACGTATGATTTTAAGGCAGCTGATATTTCCGGGCAAGAGGCAGCCGCATTTAAATACGTTCGAGGTCAGGTTACAGGAACGAAGGTTAATATTCTTGGCTCAGCCAACTATTTGTGGACAGTAACCTATTTTGATCCAAAATTCAGGATAATACAAACGATGAGTGCAAACCATAAAGGAGGCACGGACAGGACTACTAATAAATATGATTTTGTAAAATTAACAGAAACAAAAACGACCCATACTACTAGTACTACATCTTACACCACCAACCGTAGATTTGAATATGATCATGCGGGTCGCCTCTGGAAGACTTGGCATAAATTTCATACCGAACCGGAAATTTTGCTGTCCGAAAACAAATACAATCAGCTTGGGGAACTAATGAACAAAAACATTCATTCCCGAAACAGTGGGGCCTCATTTGCTCAAAAAACAGATTACTTGTATAACATCAGGGGATGGGTGGAGAAAATTAATGACACGAATGTTCCTGAGACGGGTGACCTCTTTAGTATGGAATTGAGATACCAAGCGCCTACTGCCAATGGCGGTTCTCCTCAATTTAATGGGAACATCAGCGAAACGATCTGGATTGCCGGCGGATTGGATAGACAGTCGTACGGATACTACTATGACACATTAAACCGGTTGAAGGACGCCAGATATTTTAATCTTTCCCGATCTTCGAATAATGGCCGGTATACGGAAACTATCGGTGGCGTAAATATTAAGGGGTATGATCTGAATGGAAACATTTTAAAATTAGCGCGAAATGGTAAGAAGGATGCTTCGAGTTTTGGATTAATGGATAACCTGGCTTATACCTATACGGGCAATCAGGCAACGCGGATTGATGATGCCATTGCAAAAAATGCCAATGAGGAGGGTTTTCAGGAAAATGTAAAGGCGGCCGGCGAATACACTTTTGATACGAATGGGAATATGAAGCTTGACAACAATAAGGGGATAACGGCTATTTCGTACAATCATCTTAATCTGCCAGTTCAAGTAAACAGAGGAGCAACCGAGTATATAATTTATACTTATGATGCCGTGGGACGAAAGTTGTCGCAGCAGGTATTCGGAACAATGCCGAAAACGACTGATTACATTGGTGAATTTATTTATGAGAATAACGCGTTGCGATTTGCTTTGCACGAAGAAGGAAGGGTAGTTCCGGATGTAAGCGCTGGCGCACCCAGGCCTTGGGAGTATCAATACTTTTTAAAGGATCACCTGGGCAACGTGCGCGTTACATTTAGCGAAAAGAAGAGTTCTACTGAACATAAGGCCACCCTGGAGACCGCGACACAACCTGCAGAACAGTCCACCTTTAAAAATTATGGAAACCGGAGTAACTTCAATCTTCATGATCACACGGATCCGGGTACCACCTACACTTATTCTCAGCTTTTGAATGGAGGGAATAACAGTCAGGTAGGGTTGGCAAAAAGTTTCTCAGTTAACCCCGGTGATGTTTTGGATCTGGAAGTATACGCCAAGTATGAAGCTCCGAGCGCAACCGGAAACAATGTAAATACTTTAGTGACGTCACTTATAACTGCATTTGGTCTAAGCACGTCCGGTGCAACACCTCTAGATGGAGTCCAGGCCTACAATTCATTTAACACCATTTTTTCTCCTGGTCCTTACATTGGAAGAGTGCCGGGATACGAGGATGCTGTAGCACCGAGAGCCTACCTCAACTACATTTTGTTTGATGAGAATTTTGTATTAAAGGATTTTGGATTTGACCAGATAAGTACAGCGGCCAAACAAGTTGGAGCGACCCCGGTGGTGGCACACGACTATCTTAGTCTGCATGTAAAAGTGCAGCAGAAGGGATATCTTTATGTGTACTTGTCAAACGAGCAAGCCGCCCAAACCAATGTATATTTTGATGATTTGAGAATTGTACACCACTCGGGCGTTGAGCAAATTTCGAACTATTACCCGTTCGGTCTCACGTTTAACTCTTACCAGAGAGAAAACAGTAAGCTGAATCAATATTTGTATAATGGGAAAGAGTTGCAAACGGATCTTAGTCTAGGGGCGTACCATTATGGG
>DATHIE010000752.1:0-12737 GCA_035316905.1 Chryseolinea sp.
TGCAGACGTGGAACCGGAATCAGGAATCCGCCAATAACGGTGTAGTAAAGTAGAATGATTGTTAAGATCTTCCACCATGAGAGTTTGTACTTGTTCATTCTGCCAGATTACAGCGTTGGATCACGCGCCGGGCAAAATTAACAATACATTACTAGGTGGCAGCAACAGCCAGACCAAACATTTCTAATTTTTTTAACCTTCAAACACCGTGACGACCACATTTCCTTTTTTACGGAAACTCTCAACATAGGCATGCGCTTCCCTGATCTGCTCCAGGCTGTACTTTCTGTCAATAACGGATTTCAAATGACCCGCTTCAATAATTTCCTTCAGCTTCGCGAGGTCGTCGGTGTTTTCTTTCGGAGAGCTTCCTACGGTAATAAATTTTCCCCCGGATTTCAATAATTGAGTACACTTTGATTTGGAGGTCTTTCCAACTGCATCGAAGATAATATCGAATCGGGTGTCCAGCTTTGTAAAGTCCTCTTTTGTATAGTCGATTGCCTTTTCTGCACCTAGCGAGCGCACCAGGTCCAGATTAGAAGTGCTGCACACAGCGGTAACGTTAGCTCCAAAATATCTTGCAAGCTGAACAGCAAATGTTCCAACACTTCCCGATGCGCCGTAAACGAGCACATTGTCTCCGTTTTTTATTTTTGACTGTCGCAAAAGTCTGATTGCTGTCAGGCCTCCGATTGGAACCGCTGCGGCTTCGTCATAGGTCATATTTGACGGCTTTAGGGCAATTACGCTGTTTTCAGGAAGGCATCGGTATTCCGCATAACCTCCAAACTTGAACCCGCAGGAAGCAAAAACTGAATCACCTTTCTTGAATGATTTTACTTCATGTCCGACCTCTTCAACAACACCTGCAAGTTCAAACCCGAGTATCTTCACTCTCGTCGGTCTGAACAGACCGCCAAAAATTCGAACCAGGAACGGATCAGCTTTGCGCATTCGCCAGTCTCCAGCGGTCACGGTCGTTGAATATACTTTTATAAGTATCTCACTAGCCCTGGGCTTTGGTTTCTCAATGTCTTTTAATTGAAGAACATCAGGCGGGCCATAACGGTCGTAGACAACGGCTTTCATAGCTTGTGATCTTTATTTCGTTTATTTCGTCTCTACATACATTTGCAGAACATCTACGTATTCTCCATTAAGCTGCTTGACCGCTTTGACATGTCTTCCTTCCTCAATAAAACCAAGATGGCGGTATAATTCGATTGCTGGTTGGTTGGTGGAGAATACACTTAAATATACTTTTTCAATTTCGCTGTTGGACTTCGCCCATTTTAACATTGTGTGAATAAGCTGTCGACCGATTCCAATTCCTTGAAATTGAGGGTGAACGCTGACGCCGAATTCGCCGGTATGTGAATTCTTTCGTTTTCCATTTTGAATAAAAAACAGCAACCCCACGATCTGGTCATCAACATCTGCCACTAACAAGAGAGACGAAGGACTCCGATTTATGTTGTTGATCCAGGCTTTTTCATTTTCCGTAGTAATATCATATTCCTCCGGGATCGTAAGAACCTGATCGGTAGATGCGAACAAAATGCGGGAATAGCTGATAATGTTATCGGCGTCACTTTCATTGGGGCGTCTAATATTGAATTTCCGGCCGTCTTTCGTCAAATGATTTTGCACCTTATTATTCCACTTTTATGATCGTTGCCTGACGCGCTATAATACTCCAGCTATTGTTGGCGTACTTCCAGACATTTGTAAATCTCCTGGTTACCGTCTTGCCTGCATTCTGCTGTTTGCCCTGCGGTTTGATTACTTCGCTTCCCATTACGATAGCAATGTTATCATTAAATGTGACCTTCTCAATGTTCCTTTCAAACGATAAATAGTTCAGTCCGCCGGATCTGAACACCGCCTTTGTTCCCTGAACAGTTCCCACGATGTTTGCAGGCGTGTTAATAACCATGCTTGCGGACCATAACTTATCAAAAAGGGCTATCGAATCGCCTTTCATTACAGATTCGCGTTCGAGTTGTTCTAGACGCCTGATCTCTTTTTCTCTTGGATCTTGTGCAAATGCAAAGTCCGAGATCATTACAAACAGCAATGCGAATGTGGATGCATGAATTATCTGTTTCATAATTATTTGGAGTTTGAAGGTTTTCATGGACGTTTCTAATATGGTCCCGACGCATAGGATATTTCAATCGCAAATTTAGCGTCATCGATTTTTTGAATCCTATCAAAGGTCACATAGCCCCTGACACTACCCTCCCTATAGACAATCTCCTCACCAAGAAGATAACTTCGTTTTTCCTTTATCAGCTGTGATACAGCACCAGTTCCTCCTGGAATGTCTATGGGTACGTCTATCCCTTTTCCTATTTCATTCATCAGAATTACGGCTTTAGCGAGCCAATAATTTATGTCGATTGTGTCGCCTTTAAACCTTGCAGTCTCGAATCTGAAGGTCAATATGTAGTATTCACATCCCCAACTTTTTATCATCAAGTGGTCATCGTTATCCAGTGTTACGGTTTCCGTTCCTGTGCGATTGTCATCGGATAGTTTAAATATCGAATGTGGGAACACAGCTTTCTTTACAACTGATTCCGCCTGCCCGCGTGGACAATCATAGGATGCAGTCGTTTCCTGAACCGTGCTATCGATGGGACTTTCTGCTGAGCTTATAAGCTCCTGAGTTGGTTCTGCTGCAACCGAGTCCACCACCGGCTGATATTTTTCAGTTGTCTTTTTCGTCGCGCAGTTGATCAACACAGCTGCCATGAAAAATACTCTAATGGTCATTGTCGTTTTTTTCGAATGCAAGCGTCAGAAAATACGTGCGTGCATCCGCTCTTATTTCGGCTAAGAACACTACGGCATTGTATCGTCTGCCGACACCGCCCGTCGATACAGGTTGAACAGGATCATACACATTCCCGTCATGATTGATACATCGGCCATATTAAATATTCCTGTTTGAAACACTACCAGATCGATATGCAGGAAATCAGTAACCGAACCATACTGAATCCGGTCGTAAATATTTCCGATGCCGCCTCCAATGACAAAACAGATTCCAGCGATACTAAGGTTGGACAAGTGTTTCACACGCAACACGTAGAAAAAAGCGGCTATGAGAATAAGCAATGGTGAAATTGTAAGAAGTATGGTCTTAAGTGGCTCAGGCAGATTATTTCCCACGCTTAAAAACGCACCTGTATTTTCAATTTTGGTCAGCGTCAGATAGTTTTTGATCAAACTTATTTGCTCATGGTATTCGATCTTTTGCCGCGCAATCCCTTTTGTAAATTGATCACATCCGACATTTGAGATTAAGAGAGCGAGGATGAAAAGTGTTCTTAATGTTTTCTTTATCTCCATCTGGTGTATCGACCGTAGTCGAGGAATATAACGAAGATAAGACTTTAGTCTGAATCGCGGTATAGAAGAATTTGTAAAAGGCCGTTCTAGATTTCTAGAAATCTTCCAGACAGATCTCTTTGTTGACTACAGTTCCAGCTGTAGTTCCCATTGCGACGGCGTTGGCGATCGTACGCATGCGTGAGGTATTGTCACCGACCGCAAAAATTCCTGCAATAGTGGTTTTTTGGAACCCGTCAATCTTAACGTACGCTTCCTCTGTTATTTCGCATCCTAATATTTCGGGCAGTTTGCAATGTTGCTCAAAGGAAGCACGTGAATACATGACATCGAGGGAGGTTTTTGAGCCGTCTTTGAAGACGATATTTTGAATTTGCCCGTTTGCATGATCGAATTGAGCAAGCACCTTCTCCACGATCTTGATATTATGATTTTTCAGTTTTGTAGTTTGTTCCTCGCTCAAAGTCGAGGTTCCATTTGTGTACAATGTCAAATCGTTTGTCCAGTTTGAGATAAGTATTGAGAACTCGAAGCCACTATCTCCATTTGCCAAAATGCCGGTTTTTTTATTCCGCACCTCATATCCGTGACAGTATGGACAGTGAAGAAGGGAAACGCCCCAGCATTCGGAACTCCCTTCAATAGGAGGCATTATATCCCTGATACCCGTGGCAAAAATCAGTTTCCTGCTCGCAAACGTTTCACCTGACTCTACCTGGATATCAAATCCCTTAACGGTCTTGTTTCCTTTTTGGGCAATGCCATTAAAAAATTTCACGGTGGAGTACCTCTCCACTTGTTGTTTTGCAATTGATGAAATTTCTTTCGGAGTTTTTCCATCCTGTGTGAGGAAGTTATGTGAATGCGGCGTTTGGGCGTTGCAGGGGTTGCCGCTGTCAATAATTAATACTTTTCTTAAAGCCCTGCCTAAAGCCATAGCCGCAGCAAGGCCTGAATAGCTGCCTCCGACGATTATCACGTCAAATTTATTATGTTCAGTCATAGGAGTGTAGATGGAATGCTCGTGTTAATTAACTCTTGTCGTTTCCGGAGATAGTTCGCATTATCAAATCTACAAACGGTATGCCGACGAACACTATCCAGGGAACGAGAGCCAGGGTAAGCACTAACGTCCTCACATATAATGGAAAAACGGACAGTGCTTCTCCAAAAAAATATAGAAACAAGGTAATGGAGGGATAAATAATTACCCAGATTTTTAACGAAGCGATCAACTTTGCTTTTGTTTTCATAAAGAATTGAATTAGTCATTTTGTGAGAGCAAAATTACGGTCCACATTCCTATTTTGGATAGGACAGAAATGAAATTGAATAGGACTTATCTGAAATTTTGCCTGTATGTCTCGGGAGAACAACCTGTATGGTTTTTGAAGAATCGAATAAAATAAGAAACATCTTCGTATCCTAATTGAAGCGCAATCGCGTTCACCTGGTTAGAAGTTGCAAGTAGATGCCTCCTTGATTCAAGAATAATGTATTCGTTAATAAGTTCTGAGCACGTTTTACCCACAGTGGTTTTAGTAATTGCGTTAAGCTGATAGGTTGAGAGGTGCAACATCTTTGCGTATTCAGCTACTTGTTTGGTCACCGAAATATGCATGCGCAATAACTCAAAAAAATCCTCCAGTCGTTCTTGTACATAGCTATTTTTCCCATCAGAAATTGCATTGGCGTTTTGGCTATGGCGTACAAGCTCAATGAAAAGAATATCCAGGTTCGCCCTGATTACTTCTGTAAACCTCTCTTGTTGTTCAGAGAATTCCTGAAAAGTAGACTCCAGAATAGAAAACAATTTTCCGGATCGTTTCGCCTCGAGCTTGCACTGGTTCCGGCTGCTAACTTTCCGCAATACATAAGCGGCCGACTTCTCAGTCGGTGAGTAGAAACTCTTGTCAAACTCAATCAAAAATCCGGTGCTCCCTTTTTTCAGGGTGAGTTGATGGACTTGTCCTGGTCGCAAAAAGAACATGGAATGATTTTCAACTTGGTAAGGTGTAAAGTCGATGATGTGCTCGCCACTTCCTTTTTCAAGGGCAAGAAAGAAGAAGAAGTCATGCCGGTGAAGTTTCTGGGTCATGTCTTTCCCGGACAACAGCGTACTAATTTTTCGAATGTTAAATTTTCCCGAAGGCTTTATTTCCTTTTGAGCAGTATTGATACTTCTAATTGGAATGCGTTCCATTTTTCGTGATTAATTCACCAAACGCTGGATTTCGATCAACCGGGACGTTTCGTGTAATGAACGATTATTAGCCCGCTATCGCAGGTCATTGACTTCACAAACTTCAATTGTTGCCAATTTTCTAATTCCGCGAAAGCAGACATTCCTTTTCCTATTGCAATTGGGTTGACGAAAAAATGAAATTCATCGATCAGGCTATGCTTGATTAAGGATGAAACGAACGAACTGCCGCCATAAACGATCAAGTCTTTACCATCCTGATTTTTCAGCTTGTTTACTTGGTCGGTGAGTTTTCCCTTTGCAAGCTCGGTTTTGTCCCAAATCGATTTATCAAGGGTTTTTGTAAACACTACTTTCTTTGCGCCGACAATGCGGGTTGCGAACTCGTACATTGGGTCGTCGGGTTTTGTGATTACGTCCTGCCAATACGGTATGTAACCTTCTGCCAACTTTCTCCCAATGAGGATAGTGTCTGAGGTATCGAGCAGGTCTATGACATATTGTTTGATTCCGTCCAGGTCCCACGTTACCCACTGTTGTTCATCGTCAGGTCCGGTCGAATTAAAGCCGTCCAGGGTAACCTGCATTTGTAGTTTGAGTTTTCGCATGGTCATTGCAATAGTGCCAACCTTTAAGAATACGAAAAAACGTTGGCATATCACTTACTGATTTGAACCGGTAAGAGTGTTAATGAAGATTGGTATTGATTAGAAAGATATTTTGCGTGGGGCCCGGTATTAGTTTGCTTCGAATTTAAATTTTTGACCACCCACTGAGGCCTCATACATGAGTCCGCCCTTTTGCATCGTGAAGACCATTACACCTTCCACGTACTTTGCGTTTGCCGACGCACCCGAAGCGGCCGCGACAGCAGAAACCTGAGCTGAAAGTTCAATTCTGTTATCTTTGAACCGGTCCATTGCGCCCTTGTTTTCAAAGAAGATTACCTCCCGGTAGGCCTGGCCGCCGAATTGAAAGCCCACGCTAACCTGAGTGAGTTTGGCAATACCAATTTGTTTACCATGTTCGTACACCGCGCCGGTACCCGCAGCACCGCCAACTACGACAGCGCCTTTACCAACATTGGGAAAGATCACATATCCATATGACTTTTCGAACAAGCCTTTCATCTCTTTATCGGCTTTCATGAAATCTTCCTTTGCTGTCAGCTATAACTTCGCTTTTCTTGGTGTCAGATTGCGCACTTGCGGAAATTGTAAGTCCGCAAAAAAGCAGCATGAGAAAGGGTTCTTTTATTGTTTTCATAGAGTATGAGGGTTTAATTAAAACGATCTCCTGTTCGTCTGGTAAACAAGATAAACAAAAGATTTATGGCTTAAAATCCATTTACGAGGATATGATGAGGCGTTCGCCAGTTGATCTGCTAAAAAGATAGGATAGTCCTCATACGCTTTCTCTCGGCAATTCTGCCAATACAATTATCGGGCGAATTTGTACTCCAGTCCCAGCCTGATCGTATAAGCGCTTTCAAAAAAAATGTGATGCAAATCTTCGGTTTCTTGTTGGCGAATTGGAATAGCCGGATTATTCACCTGGTTCTTTTCTGCGCGTAAATCATAGATCTTCAACGGGACATTTAAGTCAATAATGAACCGACGGCTAATTTTGTAATTTATTCTCGGGATTAAATTAAGGCCGAAGCCATATAGCTTGGTTGACCAGTAATAGGTCGTCTCGACATTTGGAATATATTCTATGTGTACGTAGTAGGGATTGATTCCCGCACCGATAGCAAAAGCGAAACGATTTGATTCATTCGTCAACGTTTTGCTCAATTCGTATCGTAGAGAATAAGATGTGGCCTCACCATCGAATGTTGCGTCTTTTCTGAATTCATAGTTCATTGGATATTGAATATTATCGACGGACTTTGATATTTCCGGTATGAAGAATTCAACCTCATGGAGAAAACCATTCTTTGTGTGAATATCCACTGCCAGAGAAATTCTGTTGAAATTGACTTGCTCAGAACTTGTCACCAGGTTGTTGCTACTTTCATTGTAAATAGTTTTAAAGAAGTCAGTGTTCTGGTAGACCTTGACGCCAAACGTTTGGCTGTAGGAACAAATTGCACCGAAGATAGATAATGTGGTTAATAACGTGGTTTTCATATCTTTTGAACGAGGGCGGGTTAATAGTAAGTAGTAAGTAGTAAGTAGTAAGTAGTAAGTAGTAAGTAGTAAGTAGTAAGTAGTTAGGTGACAACGGAATCAGTGCAATGAAAGAACGATGTCACCTATATTATATTTCAAAAGTAACACTATTAACCTTCCGATAGGAGGTGTTCTGATTGGAGTGCCGATAAGACCACGCGGCAGGATTTATTACAGATACGCTATTGGATTCAAATAGAACATTTTCTTCCAACCCTGCTTTCCGAATTCAATTCTCCATGGGTAGGGGATCAGCGTCGCGATTGAATAGTGTAAATGCGGTGGTTTGCCTTTTGCGTTCCCTGTCGTTCCAACTGTTCCTATCCTCTCCCCTTTGCGGGTCCAGGAAAGGAGCCCTGTATCGATATCTTTCAGATGAGCGTAGTAATGTAACCGCCACTTTGGTCCGATGATCAGTACAACATTTCCACCGATTTTAATCTCGCCCCTGAAGATCACGAGGCCGCCGGTCGATGAATTGACGTTTGTTCCTTCCTTAGCAAAAATGTCAACCCCTTTATGTGTACCTGACTTTCCCCATGGGTGGTACCAAAATGATTTTGCGTTATAACTTTTTTCGTCCGCGTTCTCCACTGGATTTGTCAGATCTTGCGGAATTATTAATCCAAGGGTTAGAATCAAAAGTATTCCAAGAGCGAATAACTTTCTTTTTTTTGAAGGCTTCATTGTTGTAATTGTTCACAACGTTTAATTTTCACAGTCCTTTTCCGACTAAAGGATCTTTCATTTATTGCCGATGTTCAGGTCCTCAAGGTCCTTAATTATTTTGCTATCCGCCGCTGTTTCCATCGGAACGTTGTAGTATTTCCAAAACTCAGCATTCAACGAACTGGCCTGACCTTCGACACTCTTGTTGATATTCATTTTCTGTCCCGTTGTATTGCCGACATCATCTTTCACAACATTATTCACAAATAGTTCCTTCATAAAGGATTGCTTCAGGATCACTTCGCTTGTCGACTTGTTAAATAAGTTGTAGGAGTCTTCTTCCCGTTGATATTTCAAATACATTTTATCGTCGATCCGTTGAAACTCGAAGATCATTCTGAAGGATGTTTCCTGCAGGCCATGAGGATCGGGCAGGTTGAGATATCGCCTGTAATATTCGCCGTTGACCATTTGCATCTTTAATTCGAGCTTGAGGATAGCGAAGGTTTCACTATCGATAAACAATATGGCCGATTGACTCGGACCTTTTGTACCTGAAATTTTATATACCGTAGTTTGGTCGTACGAAAAAATACTGTCGATCTCATATTTCCATCCTTTGGTATTTATGGGACCAAAACGATGTTTGACGTAGTTGTCCTCCATAAGATCAAATATGGAGTTTTGTCTGTCATAGGTGCCGTTAACGGGATGTCGTTTGTTGAAACTTCTCCTGACCTCAATAATCTCCACGTCTTCGAAGCCGGGATTGTAGTCCTTGTATCTGAACCTTAACGCTGCCTCAAGTAACTCCACCGGTTTGTCATTTTCCCTTTGCAAGTCCCTGAAAAAGCCCTCGATCATGAATGGCTTCATTGGATAGTTCGATGGAATGCTGGCCACAGCTTTTTTGACTATGTCCTTGCCGGTAAGTTCTTTTTCTGAAGCATTTATTACAACCTCACTTAATAACGTGGAACTTTGTGTCAGCTTTACTACATTTTCTTTTTCTACCATAGCGCTAGCGACTGACTTAAAATAGTCATAGCCGATCACTGATATTATCAAAGTGTCCTTTTGTAAGTTGGACGGTATATGGAATAGAAAGATTCCATCGTCGTTGGTGGTAGTCCCAATTGAACTTCCTTTAATATAAACAGAGGCATAGGGGATAGGTTGGCTTAATTCGGAATCGAGTAGCCTACCTTTAATAGATATAAAGGTTTCTTGAGCGAATGAATTAATCGTCGCGAAGCAGTAAAGGAAGAGGACTATTCGCATTTGATGGCACTTTTTTTCAAGACTCTATGTGACGGGTTTTGTTACATTCCGTTAAGGCTTTATTCACTTCGGTGTTGACGGGCCGGGATGTTCGGGACTTCTAGAAGTCTGGCTTGCGATAGGGCGAGCTGCATTTTATCGGCTGTTATTTATTTGCGACGAAGGCGATACCACTGCTCATTCGCTTTCAAAACCTTATAGATAGCTTCGGGTTCGTCGGCTGCAGGCTCAACATGAGATATTGTCCAACCCGGAAAGCAAGTTTCAATTTGTTGACGGCTTGCGCCACTAGGCAGAAAAGCTCTCCACCTTGGATCCCATACCAACAAAAGAATGGTTCCATCTTGAGCGGCAATTTTATCCACGGCTTTTCCCATCGCGCTCCGTTGCTCGTTTGTGAGCCCGTGGAAAGTTCCTGAATCCAGCACGAGTTTAAATCCTTTTCCAATTTTGTCAGAGTCAAGTTTCGTCACATCTTCTTTAATTAGTTTGACATCAACATTTTCTCTGGTCACACGTTCTTGAGCACGTTGTAACGCCTTCTCGACAATGTCAACACCAGTAACAGCCCACCCACGTTTTGCCATAAGAATTCCCCAGACCCCATTTCCGCAGCCGAGATCGAGTGCCTTTCCGAACGGGGCTGTTTTACCAGCCTCCTCCCGCTCAAACATTTCAGCAATTTTCTTTACAAACGGGGAATGTTTTTCGGCGTCCTCCCAGGGATGAAAGCCAATTGAATACGCAAACTTGTAGTTCATATTGGGTGTGTTTAAGTTAAGAAAATTCAAATGAGCATTTAATTCGCTTTCAGCATGACGTCGAAGTACGTGCCGTAGCCGGTCAGGAGTAATACTTAAATGGCCACCTCGATATTTTTGGCTACGTGGCGCGAGACTGCACACACCAATAGCTTTCTCTTGAAGTCGTGTCCCACGCTGGATGGAACAAAATTAAGAAACTAAACTTTAATCATATTCAAATTTTGCGCTTATCAAGGGATGTATTTATAACAAGTCAGTGTGTTTATGCCCTTGTTTACCTGAACTATTTCAATGATTGGGACTTCATTACGTCCAAATGCCTGTCGTGATTTTCTAATAAATGACTTGTTGTCCTCGTAATTGATTGTGGTTCTTGAATTGTTCTCCTGCTCAATAAAGTCATCTTTCCCAAAATTGACAGAGGACGTAATGGACTCAATAATTCTCAATTTGTCTGTGGGCGAAATCTCCAAGCTAAATTTTTGAAAGGCTCCTAGAATTTCGTCGCTGTCATTATGAATGATTCTAAAGTCGTCATTCAAGTGAATGTCATGTTTTGATAAAAATTCTTTGGCGTCAGATTTAAAGAATAGATAGTCCTTGGAAATCGTTGCAATAATAGATAGGATTAATCCCGCAGCAAGAATGCCTGATAATACGATGCCTGGTTTTTTATATCCAAGTTTTTTGGGTATCCAATAACCTAAAAATAGGGTGCCTGCGAGAAGAATGATTACCACGACTACGATCAGCACCCAAAAAGTCAAAAAGTTCATTAAGTAACCTTTAGTCGAAGTCCTTTAGGTTGCATTTCAATTTACTCCTTTATCAACGTCACTCTTTTGGTTTTGTAGTCATATTCAATACGAAGCATTTCATCATTAATAATGAACGTCGCCTCGTTGTAAAGTCCGTAAGAAATGAACTTGTCAAATTCATCAGCCCACCAAGGCTGTCCGGCGAGAGTCGATATAACTTCTTTTAATTTAAACTGTCGTGATCCAACGTAGTTAAATTCTCCGCCGAACATATTCACTGTCTTGATTCCAGAGAATCCATGTGGGACTTTGGTGTCATTAAATTCTACAATGATGTCCTGACCTCGAGAGTTCTTCAGGGTCTTGTACTCAATAGTATTGGAGGCGAGATTTTCAAAAGAGTATACTTTCCATTTCCCGTTTAGCGTCGTTATCGAAGGGTCGTCGTTGAAGGAAGCAGGTATTGATGGTTCAGGTGTTGAAGAAGTGTCAATATCGCCGTCAGAACAACTCAGTTGTCCAAGTAGCAAGAGTGAAATGATTAACAGGCCCGGCCTCATAGTGTTCTATTTATCATTGGACACTCTTTTTTGCAGGTTGGTTGGTTGCTGATCAAAATTAGTTGCTAAATCGTTCGTGTCAAAATATCAGCGTCCGCCAACCCCCCGACCCCCCTCCTGCTTTCGCGAAGTCGCTTGAGCGGGGGAACAAAGGGGGAAAATGTTCTAAGTGCAGAATTCATTCCCTTTAAGGAAAATGGCCTCATCAAGAATGGATGTGGCGACAAGGAGGCAAGATCGCAACGGAATGACTGCTGACTGTCAGGCAATTTCGCGCGGGCCGGACACCCTACATTAGTTTGTCCGTTGCTTGTTCCTTACTTAGTGGCTTTGGATGAACCGATTTATATATTACAAGACAGATCCCTCCGGTCACAACTGTTGCAAGGATATCCCAGGGGTCAATTGGTTTCCCCAACAATGGCTGTCCAATCTCATATAGTACCATGGCTATGGTTGTAGTCTTAATCAGAAACAGGTGTTGAGTTCTTCCTTGTCCGATGAAGCCTATCGAAACAAAAATAGCCGCCATGACACCCAGCGTGTTGCCAATGGTGTCGGCTAAATGAAAGTCGTTGATATTATTTCTATAAATGTAAGGCCGATAGATGGGCCGTGCTAAAAATTCAAGGATCAAAAGGGCAGCAAATCCAATGGATAAATTGGTCACCCTATCTCTTGTCAGTTTCCAATTGCGGATGTCTTCTTTTAGATCTTTAATTGTCATAAAAGTGACGAGTCGCAGCGGTTATGTTTGTGGCGTCGCTGGCTTTGAAAAACTAAATTGTCCGACACAGCAAAACATTATTTGAAAATTAAACAACAAATATAAACTTCGCCCAGCAATGGCATATAAAAGTTGTAGGTGGCTTTTGCAATCACTCTTCACAAAATGCACGGATCAAGCCATCTGCGTCGAAACCCAATTGCTTTGCCTTTCTTAAATCGCTGCACGCGCTCGCCTTTTC
>DATHIE010000753.1:0-3061 GCA_035316905.1 Chryseolinea sp.
GACTGCGTCGAGGAACGCGTTCTGATGGTTGGGAATAAAAATGACGGGCCCTTTTGCAGGTACGGTGACGGCATTGTTGACCTGCACCTTGCTGAAATAAACACGCCACGCAGCGGTGCTATAAACTTTCATACACCGGAAAAAAAGGCTTGACCTCATGAATCAGATCTTCTAAATAGCTTGTGGAACGGGCCTGCGTCTGATGAAATAAGAAAAGGCAAAGCCACTTACGAGGTGCCATATTCCCCACCATGCCGCCACCAGTGCCATGGAACCGTTACCTTGAAAAAATGTAAATATAAGAACAAGTCCGAGACCCGAGTTTTGTATGCCAGTTTCAATTGCTACCGACCGGTTGGTTGATTCTTTATTCCTAAGGAGTGAGCTGAAGTAATAGGCGCTCAGCAATCCCAATCCATTGTGAAAAAATACGATCCAAAAAACAGAAAGGATGTGATTCTTAAATACATCAAAATTGTTCATAAACGCCACGATGATAAATGTCATCAGGATAATTATAGACAATGTCCTCATGAATTTAGAGATCTTTTCCGTTGTCTTTGGAAAGTAATGAGCGAATGTCATTCCAGCGAGCAGCGGAACCAACAATATCGCCATCATATTCAAGAACAGATCAAGGAAGCTGATCTCAAAGGACTGCATCCGTTGTGTCAACCCCGGCACCAATGAAGACCAAAAGAAAAAGCTCGCTGGTGTTATTAAGAAACAAACCAATGATGTAATAGCCGACAGCGTTACTGACAATGCGATGTTTCCCCGTGCCAGCATGGAAAAAAAGTTCGACGCGTTTCCTCCGGGACACGCTGCGACGAGTATCATTCCTAGCGCGATGTCGTGAGGAGGGGAGATCACGTAAATAAGAATTATCGTGATCAGGGGAAGAAGAAAGTATTGACAAAACAGACCTGTTAGTAATGCTTTCTTATCATTTCGAAGCTGATAGAAGTGATGTGGCCTGATGTCAAGCGCCACCCCGAACATGATCAGCGCGAGGCATATATTGAGGACGGTCAGGTTGCCGGATGAAAAATTGATATTTATCGACTGGGTCTCCAAGGATGTAACGGGTTAAATTCCTTGGTAAATTAGTAGATTAGTTTGAAATGTATTCAGTCGAAAAATACAAGGATTCATTCAAGTTCGTTCCCCTTATCTTCATACCATTGGTCCACAGACAATCCATGGCCGGAAGCGGCGAAGACGGCGAGCTCATCACACCTTTCGTTCTCAGGGTGCCCCGCGTGTCCTCTTATCCAGACAAATTTTGGTTTGTGACGCTGGTGAAGTGGTATATAACGCTGCCATAGGTCGGCATTCGCTTTTTTAGCAAAATTCTTTTTCTGCCAGCCCCAGATCCAGCCTTTTTCAATTGCATCCACCACATATTTTGAATCAGAATAGATGGTAACTGGTATGCCATCCTTTTTAATTGCTTCCAATCCTGTAATCACTGCAAGCAATTCCATTCTATTATTAGTAGTCAGGCGGAAGCCGTGTGATAATTCTTTCACCGCGTCCTTAAACTTCAGAATGACTCCGTAACCTCCTGGTCCCGGGTTGCCTTGTGCAGCACCATCCGTATAAATTCTAATCATCCGGGAAAGACATTAGTTTTAAAGATCTTCACTGCTATCGCCAAAAGTATGACTCCAAAAACGCGCCGTAACACTGAGAATCCTGATTTGCCGATTACCCTTTCCAGCCATGGCGAAGCACGCAGCACAATATAAACAAAGATGAGGTTAACAAGAATGCCGATCAATACATTCCACTCCTGGTATACTGCTCGGAGAGAGAGTATGGTGGTCAATGTCCCTGCGCCCGCAATAAGTGGAAATGCCAACGGTACAATTGATCCGGAACCTTTGGCATCTGGATCATCTTTGATCAGTGTAATACCGAGTATCATTTCCATCGCGACGATAAAAATAACGATCGAACCAGCGACGGCAAAAGATGCAACATCGAGACCGAAAAGATTGAGTATGGACTGACCGAGATAGAGAAAACATACCATGAGGGCCGCTGAGATCAACGTCGCCTTTTCGGCCTGTATCCGGCCTTCCCGTTTACGAATTATTATAATGAATGGTATCGAACCGATAATATCAATAACGGAAAATAAAATAAGCGTAACGGAAAAAATTTCCTTCAGGTTAAGCATGGCAAAAATTTGCCAGCAAAGCTAAAACAAAAATGCCGGACTTGCGCCCGGCATTCGACTGCACCCGAACCTGAACCTAAAAGGATACCTGGTATTGCAGTACTACCTGGCCTTTTGTTGAAACTTTGACTAAATCCTGACCTTGTGCTTCGTATACCGGTCGGTTTTGATAATCGAGTGTTAGTTTACTAGTGTGGCCTTTTATAAGCCAGTTAACACCAACGTCCACCACATTCATGCCGTCACTGAGTCTATCATAATCCGCACTCATCAATGATGCGTATGGCATGAGCGTTCCCACACTACCCAAAAGATCTTTTTTCAAAAGATATCCTACTTGTGTATAAATTACTTTTCCTGTGCCGAACATTGGAAAGGCATTTCCCTGGCTAGCAGGATAGGGACCGTTGTCGATTCCGTTTGCGGGATTCATGGTTCCGTTGTACCTCAGGTAATTTGTTCCGTAATCGAGATTGTAATATCCGGCATACGCTGAGAATGCCGTGGCCTTTTCTAAGTTAAGAGGAGCGTCATAATAAAATGCGACGGACCACAAGTTCATGTCATGATAGTCTGTGGTAACGCCGGCATCAGGACTGGTCCACGTGGCATTCTTTTGTGCGATGAATCCTGCTTCGATATTGAATATCTTTTTCTTACCAAGGTATGTGCCGGTCATATACGGGGTGGTATTAGCTTCCTTGTCAAAAAAGTTATACATAAAAAATCCCTGATATTGTTTATGATGTCCAAGCTGTGCGAATGTTGCACTTGTTCCGATTGGTGGTGGTGTTTGTCCATTCGTTGTGATGGGAAAAGGATCACTCAGCACCATGCGATAATCAAACTTGCCCAGCTGGCCACGTGCATAAACGT
>DATHIE010000754.1:0-2043 GCA_035316905.1 Chryseolinea sp.
GCTCATGCCACTGTGGTAACACGTTGTAGATTTCATCCAAAGCCTGTTTTTGTGATGCGGTCAAAGGAGCCTTTGCCGTTCTTGCGAGTGGCTCAATAGATACGCCCCGCTTTTGAAGGAAATACTTTGCGCTGATCGGATAGCCCTGGCCAATGATTGCATCGGCACGGGTCAACTCTGATTGTATCCACAGCACATCCTCTTTCCGCTCAGGGTTGTTTGCGTTGCTACACATCCACGCAAAAATTTCAGGATAGAAATTTCCGGCGATGGTGGATAGACCTTTTGCACCCATTTGTAAGGAAGACATCGCATTAGGTGTGTGCGCATCGTAAAATTCCAGCTTGCTGTTTTTTGCGAGGTCAATCTTCACCTTGATTTTTTCCAGGTCAATTGTGGTGTCCTTGTGATATACCAATCGGTTTGTAGAAAGCAAGAACCCAAGCACATCCGGAGTGATCATACGTTTGTACGGCGATGGGCATTCATAGGTGCCCATTGGAATGCTTCCGGTGAGGGAAAAGAATTTTTCAAAGTTATTGATCAGAACGGTATCACTCTCTTCCTTAGTTGCAAAGTGACTTGTGATCAGAATGACACCATTTACCCCAGTGTCATACATTTTCCTTGCAAACTCCGCCTGCTTTTCGATTGTTGTTCCGAACGAGCCGGTTGCTACCACAGGGAAGGCGCCATTCACACGCTTGACCACGTGACGTGCCAACGCCAGTCGTTCGTCAGCATCCAGTTGGTACATTTCACTGCTAAGGCAATTCGCAAAGAATCCCTTCGATCCGCACGCCAGGTAAAAGTCCACGAGCTTTGACAAGGCGCCAAAATCAATTTTTAGATCTGACGAGTAGGGGGTAATCATGACGGGCACAAATTTTCGCTCATCGCTTTTGAAAGTCCCGCCAAAGGTTTGTGGACCTTGGGAAACAAGCGTTGATGAGAGTACATCCTGACCTGCCGATGCCAACGTGGTGAGTGATAAAGCTCCTGCTGCAAATTTCTCCATAAAGCGACGTCGTGAATAATTAGAAGGTTGTCTCATTAGAATGATTTTGATAACGCTAAGGTATACTCTTAGCTCCATCACAGCGTTAGTGCCTTAAGGGTTTTAGGGCCCTCACCTAAAACTTAATCCGCAATTTGAGGAAACCTAGATGCAAATTGATACCTGTTGATTTTCGTCAGACAGTTTCCGCAAGGCGATGAGAAGTAAACCAATGAATAGGCCTCGTGAAATTGGCTTAATAATTTGAATTGCGATACCCCTGTGGGATCAAAACAGAATAAAGTTTGGTGACAATGGTTCAATTGTTGTTGTTATGTTTTCATTATAAAGTGTGCGGACTGTTCACAACTTGATTAAAAAGTTTTTGAACGGAATTGATTTTGCGTGGTCAGATTTTTAAAACTTAAAATGTTAAGTATCATGGAACGACAAGGACATCACATCTTTGCGAACCTTTTTAGTTCAAAGGGAACAAGCGAAAAAGCGGAAACTTCCAAAGAGGTTTTTACTACCTCTTCAGCACAGCCCCATGTTTTGCGGGAAAAAATGAAAGAAAGAGAATTAACTCATGGTGAAACCGTAAAAGCAAACCTTTCGCCGGTGCGTCTGGAAGCTGCCGCGGGCAAGATGGCATTGTATTTTTGCCCAATGCAGACAATAGACATCGCTGAAACTTTAACGCCAGGAGATGGTGGCGATATTCCCGCAAGCGTTGTGGTTGAAGGACTCAAGCTTCCAGCGGGATTCAAGTCAGGATTGTATACAATTAAAAATGTAAAGTTAAGTTCCAATGGAACTATCCAGGTTATAGCCACTGCTGAAACGACCTGGGAAAGTATAGTTGAGGGTTAAATGTTATCTTTTTTAAGGTTCTCCTTTCCGTCAATTACACTTGCAACTGACGGGAGGGAGAACCTTAAAAAAGATAACATTTAACCCTCAACTATACTTTCCCAGGTCGTTTCAGCAGTGGCTATAACCTGGATAGTTCCATTGGAACTTAACTTTACATTTTTAATTGTATA
>DATHIE010000755.1:0-8859 GCA_035316905.1 Chryseolinea sp.
AAGTGTCCAAAAAAATCTTCGATTCAGGATCAAATGAGATCCTTTTCATTAAGAACATGGCTCATCATCTGGAGCTGATGGACCAGAGTTTTGTAGAACGTGTAACCAACGTATTCCTAATTCGCAATCCCCGGCAGATACTGGCAAGTTATTCACAGGTTATTGAAGCGCCTACCCTAAGGGATATAGGCATTGAATATCAGTTTATTTTGTTTGAAAGACTGAAGAAGATGGGTCAACAGCCCATTGTTATGGACTCCGGGCTGATCCTGAAAGATCCCGAATCGGTATTGAAAAAGTTATGCGCGAGTATAGGAATATCGTTTATGACGCAAATGCTTCACTGGAATCCGGGACCCAAGGAGTATGACGGAGTATGGGCAAAATACTGGTACTCGAATGTTCATAGGTCACAAGGATTTGAAATACAACCCACCAGCAACCGGCCGCTTGGTACCCATTTAACTGCATTGAACGACAGAGCTCAATATTACTATGATCAGCTGCTGTCATTTTCGTTGCAACCTTGATCAATACGCAAAATAATTTTTATATTTATATCTAATCCGTTACCCGCCGTTACAGCACTGGTCCCTTAAACCGATACGGGAGGGAGCCAGCTCTGACAATACGCTGATTATTAAATTAAAACTACACTCCAACTCCGACAGTAGTGTGAGGGTTGGATACAGACACCGATGTTACAGACGTTCAACCCGAAGAATTCCAGCATTTTCGTGCATGTTGGTGGTAAATTGTTACCACGAGATCATGCCAGAGTTTCAGTCTTTGATAGCTCTGTGCAGGGTGGTGATGCTGTGTGGGAAGGTCTTCGCGTATACAAGAATGGTATTTTCTGCCTTGAATTCCATTTAAACCGACTTGAAGCTTCTGCACACGCGTTGGCATTCGCACTTATTCCTTCAAAAGCTGAAATCAAGAAAGCAATTTTCGAAACCCTGGAAGCTAATGGAATGCGTGATGAAACGCACATTAGGCTAACCCTGACCCGTGGCGAGAAGGTTACGTCAGGTATGGACCCCAGGCTAAACTCCAGCGGACCCTGCCTCATCGTACTTGCAGAATGGAAACCGCTTGTTTATGACAACACCCGGGGTATCCGCGTGATCACTTCGTCGCAACGTAGAAACAACCCACAATTCTTGGATTCTAAGATCCATCATAATAACTTGTTAAATAATATCCTCGCTAAAATTCAGGCCAACGTTGCGGGTGTTGATGCGGCCGTTATGCTCGACCATCAGGGCTTTGTCTCAGAACTTAACGATACCAATCTTTTTATGACAAAAGATGGAACAGTTTTGACACCTCATGCAGACTCCTGCCTACACGGAATAACGCGAGGGCTTGTGATTGACATTTGTCGATCCAATAACATACCCGTTGAGGAACGAAATCTGTCACTTACAGAATTCTACAATGCTGACGAAGTTTTTGCAACCGGAACGATGGGCGAACTCACACCGGTCAACGAAATAGACGGTAGGAAGATCATTAATCGAAAGAACTCAACTTTACTCTCATCCATACAACACCATTTCCAGACCCTAATACCAAAATTATCTGAACCTTTATTATTTTAAAACCTATGGCAAAATCAGTTAAAGAACCGAAACTCAAATTCCTTACTGGCGAGACCTGGAAGGAATTGAAATTGAAGAAAGGTACCACTACGAAGCGTTATGCCGTTTCGGACAAAGGACGTATTGTAAGCTTCAAGACCAAACTAGATGAAGGTTACATTCTGAAACCGCGTCTAACCCAAGGGTATCCCAGCATTACCATAGGCCGGGAAGAAACGCGGCAAAACTATTACATTCATCGACTTGTAGCGGAATACTTTTGCAGACAGGCAGGCAGCAGTTCGAACTTCGTGATCCACGTCGATCATAAGAAGGAAAACAACAAAGCGGCTAATCTTAAATGGGTAAAACACGATGATCAGATCAAACATGCCCTAAAAGATCCTAATGTTCTTGTACGTATGAATCCAGAAGAAGGGCCAAAGCTCACTGCTGACAAAGTGAAAGCAATCAAGACTGCGTTGTTCAAATCCAAGAAACAACCAACCTTGAAAGCTTTAGCCAGAAAATTCAGAGTGTCAGATATGCAAATTCACCGGATCAAAACTGGTGAGAACTGGGGACATGTAAGGGTGTAAAATGACTACGAGCTGTCTCAATCGTTATTCAAACTTTGAGACAGCTCGTTTTTAAAATTCAAAAAATCTCGCCGCTATATCAGCGGCTCCTATAACCACATTTAGTCTTCACGTTTTTTTACTCTTTTATGATATCCGTTAGCCAATTGGTTAAACGGAAGTGTAACCACCAACTCTGCCTCCTCTACCTGCGCAACGATCTTGCTAACATCAATAAAATAGGGCTGTTGGCGATCATAAACAGAATACGGGATCCCAACCTCTTTGCCTGCAGTTGCAACGGTCATCATGTAAAATATCACAACGCGGTTCTCATTTACCTCAACCTCGATCTTTTCAGGGCTAATGCCTGGAATCTTCACTCTCACTTCGCGTGAATTTGTGTGTTGGTGCAGTTTAACCACAGGTTCCGTGCGACCACCGTTCAGGGTGTTCATCACATCTACCGAAGTGATCAGATTCATGTACTTACTCTGATTCTTGTCCATAATTTGGTTTCTCCTTCGAAGACGAAACGATCAACCTACATACCAGATGTTCTTCTCCGACAAAACGGCACGATTAGAGTCATTTTGGCTACAATACAGAAGTATCGTATTGACGATCCTGCTTATTTATTGATTTTGTTGAAGTATACCCTAAGCTACGTGGTGAAGTTTTTGGAAAATTTAGAGGAAATTGCGAGCAATTCGGGTCGAAGTAATCAAACCCAGAAACGGTACCGTTTCGGGAGTTCGGATTCCTATCATGCATCCGTTCAGGTTCGATACTTTTGTTGGTTTTCTCGGCGTACCATAACAGGAGGCCGAAGAAAAGGAGGAAGGACGTAAAGACGATTAACATAGGCAAGTAGTGTGGTTGTCATGCAAAGATCGCATGAAGAATCAGAGTGCGATTTGCAGACTCAGGCGATGGCGCACGGAAGTAAGATCGGCAAGGCTTTTGTCTGATTTTGTCTGACAGTGCCGGAGTAAATTAATATGGCATTTAAACCTAACTGGGCTATATTGTGCCCTAATATTTGAAAACCAACGAATTATGAAAAGAAGCGCGGGGACAATGATTTTAATGATCCTAAGCTTGATTGCGGTTCAAGCTTTCTCAAATGACTACAATCTGACGAAACGGGATACTGTTAATGTTCCAACGGACTGGTTCTTACGGGATCCGGAGACCGACCATTTTCAGGGGGTTAGTGCAGAAAAAACATACGCTACCCTGTTAAAAGGTAAACCATCACGAACGGTTCTTGTAGCCGTTATAGATTCTGGTATCGACATTGAACACGAAGATTTGAAGGATGTGATCTGGACAAATGCGGATGAGATTCCTGGAAACGGCGTCGATGACGATAAGAACGGATATGTCGATGATATTCACGGTTGGAATTTCATTGGGGGGAAAAATGGTAACGTCGACGAAGACACCTACGAAGTGACGCGCGAATACGCCCGACTGAAGCCACTCTACGAAAATGTAGATGAGAAAAAAGTAAGCAAGAAGAGCAAGGCCGAATATGCCCTGTGGAAAGAGGTTAAAGCCAAATATGAGCGCGACTTCAAAGCAAACAAGGATAAATACGATCAATACAACGAGCAATATCAACTCTATTCGAATGCGTATGGTACCCTACACTTTTGCGACAGTGTGATCAGCAAAAGCATTGGTGGCAAGCCAGTTTTTAAATCAACTCTTTCAGAAGTTGAAGCAACAAATGATACGATCCGCTTTGCAAAAGAGACACTGGCAAAGGTGATGGAAAATGTAGAGGGTGACATTGCAATCAAAGAATTCCTCAATGAGCTTGTAGAATATCTGGAACAACTGAAGAGCGGCGTTGATCATTATGCTACAGCTGTGGAATATGGTTACAATCTAGATTTCAATTCGAGAAGTATTGTCGGAGATGACCCGAAGAACCTCTATGAAAAAGGTTATGGCAACAACGATGTTGAAGGACCGGATGCCCGCCACGGAACTCACGTTGCTGGAATCATTGGAGCCAGCAGAAATAATGAAGTTGGTATCAAAGGAATAGCGGATAACGTCCGAATCATGTCTGTAAGGGCTGTTCCTAATGGTGATGAGAGAGATAAGGACATTGCCAACGCCATTCTTTATGCCGTAGACAATGGCGCGCAAATCATCAACATGAGTTTCGGTAAATCATTTTCTCCCCAAAAGGAGGCAGTTGACAAAGCCGTGAAGTATGCCGAATCAAAAGGTGTTCTGATCATCCATGCGGCAGGTAACGACGGCGATGATCTGGATAAAGAATCAAATTATCCAACCAAGGTGCTGAAGAACGGAGTTGAGTCAAAAACATGGTTAGAAATAGGTGCCTCTTCTTGGGGTGCTGATGGAAATTTTGTTGGTTCGTTTTCTAACTATGGCAAGAAGTCAGTAGACTTATTTGCACCCGGTGTGCAGATTTACTCTACTGTTCCAAACAATCATTATGAAGATCTTCAGGGAACGAGCATGGCTTGCCCGGCGACAGTAGGTGTGGCCGCGCTTATCATGTCCTACTTCCCCAACTTAACTGCAGATCAGGTTAAGACTATTCTTAAAGAGTCTACCAGGAAATTTGATGGCCTCAAGGTCACGAAACCTGGTTCTGCCGACGAGGTTCCTTTTTCGCAATTAAGTGCAACCGGGGGGCTAGTGAACGCATATGAGGCGGTGTTACTCGCCGAGAAGACCAAAGGTGAGACTATAAAGAAATAACGAACACAAAACGTTCGTTTCTGAAACAAAATGGTGCAGACTTAAAAAGTTTGCACTATTTTTTTTGTCATTGAGTACTAAAATCACGCGATTGAGGGGATCATCTACTACAGTAATTACCGACGCGAGTACCGATTTACTTTGTAACCCTGACGGCCTGATACATTAAATGAGCTTTTGTTAACTTAAAAAAATCAGCCTTCTCGCGTGTTTCGCGGAAAGAGTCAGTGAGGTAGCTTTTCCTGTTAATGCTACCCACCATGAAGTTCAATGTTATTCAACTTGTTCTTACCGCCTTCCTGTTTGTACACTGTCCGGACGAATCGCTTGCAGCAATTGCTCGTGCCGGTTTTTCAATGCCAGATTCCCTTCACGAAGTTACTCTCAATTACAGAGGACTGAAGAATCTGATCATCCTGCCTGTTACCATCAACGATACCCTCAAAGTAAACCTGATACTGGATACGGGTTGCAGGAATCTGGTGTTGTTTGGAGAGCGCTTTAATAAATACTTCGATTTGTATCTGAACAAAAAAATCCAGTTCTCCGGTTTGGGTTCTGGAAAGCCGGTCTTAGGCAACCTTGCCTTGAACAATAAAGTCACTATTGATGCAGTCATAGGACAAAAGATACCCGTAGTGATCATACCAGATCAAAAGCTGTTCGCTTCAAATCAAAGGATCGACGGCATAATCGGGTATGATATCTTTATCAAATTTGAGGTCGAGCTAAACTGTGCGCAACAAGTGATCACATTCCGGCCGGCAATCGAAGCCGAGCTCTCCTCTGACTACGAAATGATTGCTATCAGGGTAGAAGACGGAAGACCAATCATAAACTCAACGGTGTTTATCGACAACAAGAGTATATCTTTTGATTTGATGATCGATACCGGTTCGTGCCTCGGCTTACTGTTAAAAACCACCGACTTGAGCAGATTCCGCACTGGGATCGGATCCGGTAGCGTCCTCGGCCGCGGCCTTAACGGCAACATCGAAGGGACGAGTGTCCGGGCCGACCGACTAATTCTGGACCAGCTTGAAATCAAAAACGTGTCTGCGGGGATTATTTATTCGCGCTGGCACAACCATGCATCCGTAGGTATGGACCTCATCTCAGGCTACAGTCTGGTCTTGAATTACTGTAAATCCTATGCAGGATTCAAAAAGGCCTAAAGCAAAGCAAATTGGCCTAAAAACATAAAATGTAGTTGAGGAATTTTACAATAATCACAGTATTTTTGCAGTAGAATAAGAATACTGAATATGGCGTTAGATGTTTCGACACCGGTGCCGGTGGTAGATGGCACCAAGATTACCAGGGAAGAATTTCTTAATGAATTTTATAAACCCCAGAAGCCGGTCGTGCTTAGGGGACTGTGGAAACAATATCCCGCTTACGACAAGTGGAACATGGATTTTTTTAGAGAGACCATGGGAAGCATCGAGGTAGGATTGTTCGGAAACAGGAAGGAGGACATATCAAAGACATTGCAGGTTCCGAATGCAGTGATGCGATTCGACGAATATCTGAACCTGATCCAGAATGAGCAAACTGACCTCCGGTTGTTCCTCTTTCCGGTATTTAAGCACAAGCCCGAACTGCTTAAGGATTTTGGGTATCCTGATATCGTGAAAGGTTACATTAAGATACCATTCATGTTCTTTGGTCCGCCAAAGTCAATTGTGCGCATGCATCAGGACATCGATATGAGCAATGTTTTCCTCACTCAGTTTCATGGACGTAAGAGAGTTTATCTTTTTGGGCCCGATCAATCGACGTTGCTATACAGACTTCCATTCAATGTGCACTCCACGGTCGATGTGGACAATCCAGACTACGAGGCTTATCCCGGACTTAAATATGTTAAAGGCTTTAACGTGACGCTGGTTCATGGTGACACTCTGTTTATGCCAAGCGGATATTGGCACCACATTGAATATCTTGACGGTGGGTTCGCTCTTTCTGTGAGGACTCTTGCCCACAGTTTGCCCCTTAAGTTCGGCGGTGTGTGGAATATAACGGTTCAACGCACAACGGACAACGTAATGCGCAAACTGAATGAGGAAAAATGGTTCGATTTTAAGAAGAAACTTGCGTATACTCGCGCTGAAAGAGCAATCCGTAAATTGGCCGGTGCCTAAGCAGCAGGCTTAATTCCTTCAGCTTTTTTCTTGACGTTTAAGTGAAACTCGGTTATCGCCTTGGTATGAAGTCTGGGGTATAGCGTTTTATCGCGGAAATTAGACTTACTCTTATAAAGAGTTTTATGCAATACTTCCGTAAACCCGTCTTTCGTTTCGCGCATAGTGATTATCTGTGATCCTTCGGATGCTCCGCCACGCATGTAACACAACCTTATCATTCTGAATTGTTCATTCACTTCGGAGACCTCATGGGCAACAGCGATATTAATCCCTCCCCAGAGAAGACGAAGATTCAATATTATGATCTGTCCCTTTTCCATACCGGAATAGTCATCATTGATATAATTGATGCTATTCTTCATTCGTGAATACTGGAGTCCAAAGCTTACCATCGCGCCATTCCACGCATCCTTTGGGTGAATTGTTTTATATGCGTTCCAAACACAATCAATATTGCTCTGGATGAGGAACGTTTTTGTATGAAGATGATAAGAACTCTCCATTGAGGGATTATAACATTCTGGCCTCATATCGGTAAAACCAGTTGGACTGCTCAAACCATAGGCTGCTATAAATTTTTTGACTGTTTTCTGTCGGACTTTTTGGAAATCAACTTCCAAAAGTGGTGTGATCATTGCGTGTTTAGTCACCGTACGATAGGGTTAATCCTGTAAATTTCAGGTTTTTGTAAATGGAATCCCAGCTTTGCTTGAGGCATTTTAAAAAGACGCCTCACAAGTGACTCAGAGGCATTTTTGAACCTCTAATCATTTGATCCACTGGCTGAAATTCCTTGGACCCTAAAGTCATGGTTGTTATCTTCCGACCTCGGTAAGTGGTGTATTGGTTATGCAAGAATTCACGCAGGACTTTAGGCGAAAGCTTCGTTATTTTTATCTTCTGGCACTCAGGAAAACCCGCCCCGTTGTGCGCGTTATCAGGTCCCGATACGACCGCATCCTCCTATATTATAAGACACATCCGAAAGCACGCAAATGGACTTTGATCCTAGGCCCCCCGGTATTTTTACTTTTGCTCCTGCTAACAGTGGTCTTAATAGAAACCCCAAGCAACCGGAAACTACGCAACATCAAAAATCACGTAGCCTCGGAGGTGTTTAGCGCCGATAGCGTTTTGTTGGGCCGTTACTACACGCAGGACAGAACAGAAGTGAGATATGAGTCTATTGCTCCCGTTGTTTTCGATGCGTTGTTGGCAACAGAGGACATACGCTTTTATCAGCATGAAGGGGTTGACTACATAAGTCTGGGCCGCGTGCTGGTAAAATCAATTATTCAACAAGATGAGTCTTCCGGTGGCGGTAGCACAATTACGCAGCAGCTTGCTAAGAATTTGTATCCACGAAAACATTACTGGGTGTTGTCCATGCTGATTAACAAACTGCGTGAAGTTATCACTGCCCGTCGGCTGGAATTCATATACACTAAAAAGGAGATCATTACATTATACCTCAATACGATACCATTTGCTGATAACACCTTCGGCATCGAGGCGGCGTCACAACGTTTCTTCTCGACCACCGCAGATTCTCTTTCAATCGACCAGGCTGCCGTGCTTGTTGGCATGCTCAAAGCAACGACCTATTACAACCCGAGAGTTTATCCCGACCGCGCTTTCTACCGGCGCAATGTCGTGTTAAGCCAGATGATGAAGTACAAATTCCTCTCTAAAGAAGGCGCCGATACTTTATTGGTAAAGCCTATCAATCTTGAGATCAGCAAGACGTCGCATCACCTTGGGTTGGCTCCATATTTCAGAGAATATCTGAAGTCCGAGCTTCTG
>DATHIE010000756.1:0-3860 GCA_035316905.1 Chryseolinea sp.
CGTCAATACGTTCACCCTTGAGCTGCCATTCAACGATTCCGATCCTTCCAATAAGCTCGGATCGTTTCCTTCCAATTTTCAGGACTCTTTAAATAAAGGGCAGTGTTGATAAGCATTTTGTCTTCTGCAGTGGAATTCTGCAAAGATTCGAGGGACTTGATGACAAGGTCGTAGAATTTCTTCCGGAATGAGGTCCCCTCTTTGTCTGAAAGCGCCTTTATGTCCTGGAGAATACTGGCGACAGATACTTCAGTTACTATTTCGGTTACAGTTGTATCCTGTTTGTGTTCCTTAACAGTTTCCCTGAGCGTATCACTCAATGCTGTTGGTGCAACCAGCGTTGCAGCCTGCTGTTTTAGAAAATCGTCGAGGTCTTTTAGCGTATTCTTCTTCTTGCTCATGCGAGGTTGTTCAGGATAGCCTGTGCTATCGGCTGATATTCTCTTTCAGCGTCCAGCGTACTGAAATTTACGAAAAGATTTTTCTGGGGTACCATAACAGGCAAAATTATAGCGTCGAGGTTTTTTAGGATTTCACGAACTGTAAATATGTTGGTCGAACTATGTATCCGGTTAGGTAAGATAATGATCCTCAAAGCCGGATTGAGCTGACGGGCCGGAGCGAGGTCTGAGACAGTTTGATAGGTGACTAACAAATCATTTTGTGTGAGACTGGTTGGAACAATCACCGCATCACTAACAAGGCAAAGTTTCTTAATTCCTTCATCAGTTGTTTTACCGGCACTGTCCACGATGATAAAATCCCTCGATCGAAGTTCTTTCATGGCTGCAAGTTCATCAGCTACCTGACCGTCCTGAGAGCCCAAAAGCTCGAACCCATTCTTTCCATCGTTCGACTTGAAGATTTCCATTTTCCGAAGGGTGTTCAGTGTGTAGTTGGTGTCTGTTTCAACTAACAACACACGCTTACCCATGTGATGAAGTGTCGTTGCCAGGTTGATGGCATTGGTGGTTTTACCCGTTCCGCCCTTCCGGCTGATAAAGGAAATGATAGTGGACATCCTTAAATGTAAAAAAAGCAGAATCAAAATCCTGCTTCTCGTTGATCACATTCTAAATACTCCGGTTGATGTCAAACTTCTCAAGGTAATCGGCAACTCTTCGAACCAGACTACCGCCCAGCGCTCCGTCTACAACACGATGATCGTACGAATGAGAGAGGAACATTTTGTGACGTATCGCAATCGCATCTCCATAAGGTGTTTCAACTACAGCAGGCTTTTTCTGAATTGCGCCAATTGCAATGATACCAACCTGTGGCTGCATAATTATTGGAGTGCCCATGACATTTCCAAACGTCCCAACATTTGAGATTGTAAAGGTGCCACCTGCCAGGTCATCGGCCTTGAGTTTGTTGTTGCGCGCGCGCTTTACCAGGTCGTTCACAATTTTAGCCAGGCCGGTAAGACTAAGTTGGTCAGCGTTCCGGATAACAGGTACAATAAGATTTCCTGTTGGCAAGGCAACGGCAATACCTATATTGATGTCTTTCTTTTTTATGATCCTATCTCCGTCGACCTGGATGTTAACCATCGGATAATCTCTTATCGCCATAGCAACGGCCTCTACAAAGATCGGAGTGAAGGTCAGTGCATCACCTTCGCGTTTCTGAAATTCGTTCTTGACCTTATTTCGCCAGAACACTATGTTAGTGACATCTGCTTCCACAAATGAAGTCACGTGCGGGGCGATCCGTTTGGATTCAACCATTCGTTCCGCGATCATCTTACGCATACGATCCATCTCGATGATCTCATCGCCGCCACTTATTGATGCGGGTGCCTGCTTCGTGGGTGCTGCCGAAACCGCCGTTGATGTTGTCTTTGCTTTTTGCACAGCCTGAACAGTAACACCGAGCTTGCGATGCTGCACAAAATCCAGGATGTCTTTTTTAGTTAACCGGCCTTCAGCGCCTGAACCGGGGATGGTTTCCAGCTCGGCGACAGTAATATTCTCTTCTTTAGCAATGTTCTTGACTAGCGGTGAATAAAAGCGGTTGCTTGATTTAAAGTCCACATCATAATGAACGTTATCATGTTCAACTCCATTGGACTGCATTGCTACGCTCTTAATGGGCGTAGTCGTCACCGCAGGTGGCTGAGCATCAACAGTTGGTGCCGCCTTTTCTTCCACGGTCGATTCAATTACGGCTATTGCTGAGCCCACCTTAATGAGTTCACCTTCTTTCGCCAGGATCTCTTTTAGTACTCCTGCATGAGTCGACGGGATGTCAGTATCCACTTTATCAGTAGCTACCTCAAGCAATGATTCTTCAAGCTCGACTCTGTCACCAGGTTTCTTCAACCAGGACAAAATTGTTGCTTCTACAATGCTTTCGCCCATTTTAGGCATTAGTATTTCTACAAGGGCCATGCGGTTTGATTTTCGACATGTAAAGGTAATACTTTTAACATGTTCCGCTAACGATGGAAAAGCAAGAAAATGTATTTCGTAAAAGGTGGAATAAATGCCAATTCAGGAGGTCATACTTCAGAATTTTCTATGGACAGAAGGTGATAAGGCGATAGGGTGATAGGGTGATAAGGCGATAAGGTGATAAGGTGATAGGGGGGAAGATCCCGAAATAGCTCCGCTTTAACATTGCATGATCCCTATTCCCTTATTTCCCTATTTCCTTATCTCCTACGTCCCATTTCCTCACCATTTGCATAACAAATACACTAAAAGACTTGACCACGACGTTGATTACCTATACATTTAATTAACAAATAGGTTAATAAAATGAAAGGAACAAATCTGGGCGAGTTTGAAGAGCTCGTATTGCTGACAGTGGGCATTCTCAATGATGAGGCCTATAGTATTGCCATCGCCAGGGAGATAAAGAAGGTAACAAAACGCAATGTCAGTTTTGTGGTTGTTCACTCTGCGCTTAACCGTCTTGAGGAAAAAGGATATGTTGACTCCAAACTCGGTGGTGCGACCAGGGAGCGGGGTGGGCGAAGTAAACGGCTTTTCAGCATTTCGGCCGCGGGCAAAAAAGCATTGCTGCGAACAAAAGAACAACGTGATGAACTCTGGAGTATGATTCCCAAAGTAATCTTCAAGAACATATGATACAATCAACACAACCGACTCCGCCCGCGTGGGCCGACCGCCTTCTGGAATGGTTCTGCGCACCAGATCTGCTGGAAGATCTTCAGGGAGATATGCATGAACGATTTTATAATCGTTTGCAGCGACGTGGCATTTTAGCCGCCAGGTTGTATTTTATTCTTGATGTGCTTTCATTTTTCCGTCCTTATATCCTTCGAAGAAAAAAATCCAACCAGGATATGCATCGCTACCGTCAGCTTTTCCCTCATTATTTAAAGACGGCCTTCAGAAATGTAAAACGCGACAAACAATACCTTGCTGTCAATACCCTGGGGCTTGCGCTTGGCATTGGATGCTCTTTGATGCTGATGGCATATGTCTTTTCAGAGCTATCATACGACCGACAGGTAAGAGATTCTGAGCGCGTCTATAGGATGAGTTGCAGCACCCTGATCGATGCCAAACAAACAGACTTTGCACCAATTCCTCCTGCGATCGGGCCAGCCGTAATGGCTATTTCGCCAGAGATCGAGAATATGGCACGTATGATAATCTGGGCATATAATTCCGGAAATGCCGCGATATCCTACGAGGATAAATCCTTTTACGAGTCCAATGTCTTCATTGCTGACTCCACCATATTTGATGTGTTGGACTACAAGTTCCTGGAAGGAGACGCAAACGCTTTTCGTGGACGGGACCGGATCGTCCTTTCGCGTAGTCTTGCTGAAAAGATCTTTGGATCGGAGCTTCAGGGTAAGAATGTTGTGCGCTCAGTCGTTACAG
>DATHIE010000757.1:0-4003 GCA_035316905.1 Chryseolinea sp.
ACCAAAAGAGAAAAACTAGGGCTCTAACGGGCATGGAAAAGATCCGCTACATTCGCAATCGTCGATGTTAAAACAATCCCAAACAACATTCATCAAATCGAAGGCGCTGGAATTGGGTTTTTCATTTTGCGGAATTTCAAAAGCCGAGTTTTTAAATGATGAGGCTCCGCACCTTGAAGAGTGGCTCAAGAGGAACTATCAGGGCAAGATGAGTTACCTCGAAAATCATTTTGACAAAAGACTCGATCCGAGGCTTCTTGTTCCGGGCGCAAAATCCATTGTCAGTTTAATCTATAACTACTATCCTGAAAAAGATCTTGGCCGTGGCAATGACTTGAAGGTTTCGAAATATGCTTACGGAGAGGACTACCATGTAGTAGTCAAGGAAAAGTTGAATGAGTTGATGCAAAGCGTCCGAGATAACATTGGTGATGTTGGAGGAAGAGCCTTTGTTGACTCCGCCCCTGTGATGGAAAGGGCCTGGGCCAAGAGGAGTGGAATTGGATGGATTGGAAAAAACAGTCTGCTGTTGAATCGCGAGATGGGCAGCTTCTTTTTCCTCGCTGAATTGATTCTTGATCTTGACCTGGAGTATGATACCGGTATCAAAGATTATTGCGGATCATGTACCGCATGTATGGATGCTTGCCCTACTGAGGCAATCGCCGAACCCTATGTAGTGGATGGCAGCAAGTGTATCTCTTATTTTACCATTGAACTTAAAGACGAAATCCCAACCGACGTCAAAGGAAAATTTGACAACTGGATCTTTGGCTGCGATATCTGTCAGGATGTATGTCCATGGAATAGTTTTTCAAAGCACCATAGCGAAGAACGATTTGAGCCCTCTCCGGAATTTCAAGAAATGACTAAGCAGCAATGGGTGGAGATCACCGAGGACGTATTTAAAACGATGTTCAAAAAATCAGCTTTACAGCGAACGAAGTTCTCCAGAATTAAGAGGAATGTTTCATTTATTGTGGGTGATAGCCACGCTAAACAAAATGGTGACGACGCAGTGTCAATATAACAAGAAAGCCCTCAACGTTGAGGGCTCTTTAATTTTTCTAAGTTAATTTCTAAGCTACCACGAAGCAACGGTTCAGTATGTCTTCATGTTCATTCCCAAATCTAGTGTAGCACCACTGTTTGAGTTCGTTTACTTCTTCACCTATTAATAATTTGAGGGCCTTGCGCAACTCTTTTTCGAATAGAAGTGCGCTAAAACTCACTTTCGTGAGCACTGTTTTTACATAGTTCAGCATGGCAAAAATCTGAATAGTTCAAAAAATTAGTTTCCTAACAAGTGTTAAGTTAAAGATTTGAATAAAAAACTAAAAGAACATTTTAAATTTTGTTTGTTCTCCCGAAATGTAGGGTAATTTTTGAACGCAGGTCATATTAATTTGGCCAAAATTCAATAATTACTGCATTTTTCGGACGGTTTTGGCGTTTAACATCTAATTGTAACGATTAGCTTGCGAATAGATTTCATATGAAGATAACTTTTTCGATAAGGCTGTTTTTCTTCCTTTTTTTGACTGTTTTGGCGGCCCAAGACCTTTTGGCGCAAACCGTAGAAATCACCTTGGGCCCCGATGAAGTGGGCGAAAACCAGCCCTGGACCATAACAGTGACGGTTCAAAACGACCGGCTGAAGAGCTATGACAACTTCCCGGAAATCCCGGGGTTCCGTAAGCGAGGTCAGTCAACGCAATCCACTACAAACATCGTAAGCGGCCAAATGTCGTCCTCGCAGAGCGTTATCATGACTTACCTTCCTGAACGTCAGGGAACATTTACCGTCCCTACTTTCGCTATGAAGGTAAATGACAAAACTATTAACGTTCCAGGAAAAAAAGTGAAAGTAGGGCAGGCTGTACAACAACAGCAGAAGGATCCGTTCAAGAATTTCTTTGATAGATCTTCGGATGAATTTTTTGATCGCGGAGAGACAGAATTTGTTGATGTTAAAGAAGACGCATTTCTGGCGCTCACAACTAATAAAGACCAGGTTTATGTTGGAGAAGGATTTAATACTACACTTTCATTCTTTGTGTCACAGGAAAATCGTGCGCCGCTTCAATTTTATGAACTGGGCAAGCAATTAGCAGACATCTTGAAGAAGATCAAACCTGTCACTTGTTGGGAAGAAAATTTCAACATCGAAAACATCGAGGGCGAAAGTGTGAGGATCAACGGAAGAGATTATACGCAGTACAAAGTTTATCAGGCAACTTATTTCCCTCTTAACTCTGAGACAATTGTATTTCCAAGCGTAGGGCTTGAAATGATCAAGTATAAGGTAGCGAAGAATCCCTCATTCTTTGGACAGAACCGAAAGGAAGATTTTAAGAAATTCTTCACTAAGACAAAAACTGTCAGGGTAAGGGAATTGCCACCGCATCCCATGAAAGACGCTGTTGCTGTTGGTGATTACAGGCTTGACGAACGCATCCGAAGCACCGACCTACAAACCGGACAAAGTGCGGGCTATAACTTCAATATTTTTGGTGAGGGAAATATTTCCGCGATCGACAAACCTCCTGTGAAAAGCGACGAAAAATTTGAATTCTATGAACCCAATGTTCGCCAGGATATCACACGCCAAAACAGCAGAGTGACAGGAACGAAGTCGTTCAGCTATTTTATGATTCCAAAAGAACCGGGCAAGTATAAGCAGGGAGAGTATTTTCAATGGGTATTCTTCAACCCAAAGACCAGTAAATATGACACATTGAAATCCCAACTCACTCTTTATGTTACTGGCGAAAGCAAAAAAAATGAATCCATACTGTCTAACGACCTCGGCAACTTTTATGATAAGATCGGAACAACTGATAACACACTCCTGGCCATTGAAGATCGACGCTGGCAGAAATGGGCCTTCAATGGATTTATTTTCGTGATGTTGGGCGCTTCTGTCTATCTCGTGTTAAAAAAATAATCCTTAACATTGTGAGCAAAGACCAATGCTAGATTGATTAAGGATGAGCAATTCTTACGGCACACTTTTTAGAATTACTACTTTCGGTGAGTCCCACGGACCGGCTATTGGCGTCATTATAGATGGTTGTCCTGCAGGTCTTGTAATAGATGACGTATTTATTCAGTCGGAGCTGGACAGAAGAAAGCCAGGTCAAAGCAAAATAACTACGCAGCGAAAAGAGGATGATGTGTTTCGGATCCTTTCGGGGACTTTCGAAGGCAAGTCGACAGGTACGCCAATTGCAATAGTAATAGAAAATCAGGACCAGCGTAGCAAGGATTACAGTCACATTGCTGAAACGTTCCGCCCCTCTCATGCTGACTTCACATACGAATCAAAATACGGAGTTCGTGACTACCGCGGTGGCGGAAGAAGTTCTGCGCGAGAGACCGCGGCCAGAGTCGCGGCGGGTGCAATAGCGAAGTTACTCTTAGCTAAGGAAGGAGTTCAAATAAATGCATTTGTCTCCAGGGTCGGTGAAATCGAAGCGCCACATTACACCACCCTCGATCTGAACAAGACCGAGGAAAATATTGTGCGTTGCCCCGATACAGCAACTGCTGAGAAGATGATTGCCCTTATCGACAAAGTTCGTTTAGAGCGCGACACAATAGGAGGAATTGTTACGTGTGTTGTTAAAAATGCGCCAGTAGGATTGGGAGAGCCTGTGTTTGATAAACTTCATGCTGAGCTTGGCAAAGCAATGCTGAGTATTAATGCCGTGAAAGGTTTTGAGTACGGCAGCGGTTTTGAGGGTATCAAGATGCGGGGCTCGCAACATAACGATGAATTTTTCAACGACGGGGGAAGGATCAGAACGAGAACCAACTATTCGGGAGGCGTACAAGGTGGTATTTCGAATGGGGAAGATATCTATTTCAACGTGGCCTTCAAGCCAGTCGCGACCATCATGCAGGATCAATCTACTGTTGACAAGCATGGCAATGAAACCAATGTAAGCGGGAAAGGGCGACATGATCCATGCGTAGTTCCGCGTGCTGTTCCAATTGTAGA
>DATHIE010000758.1:0-9636 GCA_035316905.1 Chryseolinea sp.
ATGCTCAGATATTCCGCCGTACTACATAATCCGTTAGCTCCTCCTACTTGCAAGCCAAAGGTTGCTCCGCTGTTATAATGCAAAGTAAATAACTGCATCATGAAGAGACCCATCCCCGCGTTGAAGTCAAATGGAATAGCAAATATATTTTCTCTTGAGTCTTCATTGTTGATCGTGAAGTTCTTGAAGAAGTCATCCTCAAGCACATATTTTCCTGAGTTCAGGATGGCATCACAGGCTGAAATGCAATCGACCCATCTCGGTGTCCCGGTATACACTGCCGCATTGAGGTACAGTTTGGCAAGCAAAGCATAGGCAAACCACTGGGTGGCCCTGCCGTAAGTAACGCCGTTAACGTCCTGGCTGAGGGCCGGAAGATTTTGCTCAAGCTGATCCTCCACATAAGTAAAGACTTCTTGTCGGGGCCTTGTGAACACTTCGGCAGCCGTGACATTTCTCTTTTCCACTATTGGTACGTTGCCGAACAAATCAAGGGCCTGATAATAGTAGAAGGCCCGCAGCGTTTGCATCTCCGCCAACAATGGGCCAGCATCATAGCTGTTATCGGGTGGAAGGTTTTCCAGCGATTCTATGATCAGGTTGATCGCGTCTACGCCGTTGAAGATGAATTGCCAGCCGTCCTGAACACATAGGCTGGTCGGTGTCCATGTGTGTTTCCAAAGGTGCTCCCAGATACTTATATCAACCCAGTCAATCCCACGGACTGGCACAATAATCTCATCAGTACTCGCCTCATGCATATTGTATACATTGGCTACGCCGCCAAAACCTGTGGTCGCATAGCTTCTTAATTTAACATAAGCTTGTGCCGCCCCTTGCTCTATTTGTTTTGGTGTGGTCCAGAAGTTGGACACCTTGTCGTATACTGGTACGTCCAAATCAGTGCATGAAAAAGCAAGGCAGAATAGAAATACGACAGTTGTTAACCTTTTGACTGATTGATGAACTATTTCGCGCTTCATATTCAAGTTGTTTTGATTTAAAATGAAATATCAAGGCCAATGGTGAAACTCCTGGTCTTTGGATAGTACGAGAAATCAATATACCGTTGCGGTCCCTCCACATTCACTTCAGGGTCAACTCCGCCATATTTGGTCAATAAGAACAAATTCCTGCCTACGGCATAAATTCTGAGCTTAGTAATTCCTTTGATTCGGCCAAGTGTATAACCAAGTGTTAAATTTTCCAAACGTGCAAAGGAGCCATCCTCCAGCCAAAATGTAGAAATGTTGGGTTTATTCACAAAGCCATCTGTGAGCGCACGCTCAGTTACATTGGATGCGGGGAGGTAGGCCGTCGACCCAAGGTTGAGCAACGAATTGGCAAATACCTTCGACCCCTGTACACCCCGTATAAAAATGCTGAGATCAAAGTTCCGGTAGGAGAAAGTATTGGTTAGACCCCACTCAAAGTCTGGCGTTGGATTGATATACTGGCGATCCTTGTCGGTAAAAGTCACATCAGTCCCCGTTACCTTGCCTTCACCATCGTACGTAACGAAGAGTTCATTACCCTTTTCATCAAATCCAGCGTGTTGAGGCAGCCAGAACACACCTGCCGGATAGCCCTCTTTAATTTCCGTGACATTAAGATATTGGAATGATCCGCCTGTGGCATATCCATAATGTGAGTTGGTAACAGAGAGATCAAAGCCCTTGAATTCTCCCAGTACGTTGGTGATACGATTCCTGACTGCTCCGATATTGCCTCTTATGTTCCACCTGAACTGGTCGTTCGTGATAACGTATCCACCCAGCGATAGTTCAACACCCTTGTTCGTTGCATTGGCCGCATTGGCATACGCCTGGTTGGTTACAAAAGGCGGTTGTGGAATGTTGTACAGGAACAACATGTCGCTAGTCTTGTCACTGAAGACGTCTAACATGCCATTGACCCGGTCATCCCACAAGCTAAAGTCCATTCCGAAATTCAGGGACTCACGAACTTCCCATTTTAGATCAGGATTCCCTTCTTGTACAACTCCGTAGCTTTGTCCATAACTACCGTTAATGTAGTAAGGTCCTGAAGGTCCATATAACGTTTGGTAGTTATAGGGTGGGAGGTTCTCCTGATTGCCGGTAAGCCCATAACTTGCGCGTAACTTCAAATCCAGCCAGCGGTTTCCGCTCATGAAGTTTTCATTGCTTATCCGCCAGGCTATAGCTGCCGAAGGAAAATTACCCCAACGGTTATTGGGTCCAAACTTGGAGGACCCATCCCTACGGAAGGTGCCTGTAAGGATAAAGCGGTCCTGGTAATTGTAAACCAATCTGCCCAGGAACGAGATGATCCTCACCTCATTCTTGTAGGATGAGATATCACCAGGACTGACACTGGTTGCAGTGCCAAGGTTATTAGTTAAGAGTAATCCTTCCACGACAGGACCGCGGGCGTTTACGGAGAACCCATCGTTGACAAATTTATTGTATTCATATACGCCGGTTAGGTCGAATGAATGGTCACCAAATTCCTTCTTGAAATTAAAGTGAAGGTCACCAGTAAAATTCTGTTTGTTGGCATTTGACTTTCCAGCCGACGGTTCGTCAGTGCTATTGATTCGCGGAGGCCAGAACCTATCATAAGTATCGTTACCGTTGGAAAGGGCGGCCAGAGCACCGACCTTAAGCCCATCGATCAATTCATAGTCAGCCTTAACAGATGTTTGAAAGAAATTTTGCTTTTGTTTGCTGTAGAGTTCTTCCAATAGAAACACCGGATTCGGTGGGCCTGATGGCTGATAATACGAGCCACTGGAGTTATGCACGGGCCAGACCGGTAGATAACTGGGTGTGTAGCTGAAAACATATGCACCACCTTGACGCACCTGGGCGGTGGAGGTTTGATCAGGCAAAAAGTTCCGGTTGATTATTGAGGTGTTGATTCCATAGGCTATGTTTAGCTTATCATTGGCGCTCCGGATGTCGGCGCTCAGGCGGGCGGTAAGTACCTCCTTGCCGGTGTTGATTGCTATGCCCTGCTGGTTTATGTAACCCGCCGAACCCCTAACACGAATTTGACTGCTACCGCCAGAGGCACTGAAGATGTGACTTTGCGTGTAGGCACTCCGTGTAATTTCTTTCTGCCAGTCGGTATTGGCCCCTAAATCATGGCCGCTTGCATTAGGATCAGCAGCAGTGGCGTCGCGCCACTGTTGGGCGTTCAGTACATCAAATCGGTTGGAGATTGTTTCCACACTGCCATATGCACTGTATTCAAAGGTTGTTGCCCCGTATTTTGCTTTCTTCGTCGTGATGAGGATCACTCCGTTGGCACCCCTGGAACCGTATATCGCAGCCGCAGCTGCATCCTTCAATACGTCATAAGAGGCTATGTCTAGGGGGTTCAGTGTGGTGATGGCCCGGTTGAAGTCGTCAATCGCCACACCATCAATCACCAGCAAAGGTGGTTGGCCTTCTAAAGAAGTGGCGCCTCTTATTCTTACATTATAGTCTCCGTTTGGATCTCCTCCCGGCTGCGTAATTACCAGCCCGGGTACTTTGGCTTGAATCTGCTGCAAAGGATTAGTATTATTTCCCTGAATGAATTCATCGGTCGATACACTTGCAACTGACCCACTAACATCTTTTCTCAAGGATGTGCCATACCCCACTACCACCACTTCATCCAGCACCGTCGTCGCTTCAGGGAGCGAAATATTCAATTCTGTTTCATTGCCTAAAACGACCTGAAGGTCCTGGAAACCCATGAAGGAAAAATGAAGCAAGTCGCCGGGCTTGGCGTTTAGCATAAATCTACCGTCACTATCTGCAACTGCATGGTTATTGGTACCAACTATGGAAACAGTGGCGCCAGGCAGGGGAATGCCATCTGTTCCTGCTATTCTGCCAGAAATGTTAGACTGAGCAAATGCCGATTGAGTTACAAGAAGGAGCGTGCATAGCAATAGTAGAAGAGACCGGGAGGGTTTGCTCATACGAAGGGGCTATCATTGGAGAACGGTACTAGGGAAGATAGGAATAATTCGTGAATACATCACCTCGACTACGAATTTAATGCGCCGTGAAAGAATCTCAGCACTGCCACAGGCAGGAAGTCTTCGCGTCCTTCAAATTATCTGCTGATTGAATCCCTGAGATCAGGTGAATCCACCTGTCCCAATGGAAAGAATGACTGAAAATTACAGGTCCTTTTATTCAAATAAACTTTGTTTAAGAGGAAAGTAAAATCGTAAACATGGTACCTTCTCCTTCAACCGTTTCAACTTTAATTTCACCGCCATGTGCCTTAACGATATCGTAACTCAAGGACAACCCTAAACCTGTTCCTTGTCCCGTTGGTTTGGTGGTAAAGAAAGGTTGAAAAATCTTGTCCAATATCTCCTGGCGAATGCCGTTGCCGTTATCTTTTACCGTTACCTCCACCTTGTTACTCTTCTTTTTGGTTTGTATCCAAACGGTGGGTTGATAACCGTTCTGTCCCGGAGGCAGATTACCGGATAGTAACTTCTTTTTTTCTGTTACCGCATAAAATGCGTTGTTGATCAAATTGAGAACTACTCTCCCTATTTCCTGAGGGATGATATTGATGGATCCAACGTTTTCATCAAAATCAGTTTTTATTGTAGCATTAAATGATTTGTCTTTTGCTCGAAGGCCATGATAACTTAATCTTAAGTATTCATCGCTCAGCGCGTTAATATCCGTAAGCTCCTTTTGGCCGCTACTGGTACGGGAATGCTGCAACATCCCTTTCACAATAGCGTCCGCTCTTTTTCCATGGTGATTTATTTTCTCTTCATTATCAGCAATACCCTTTGCGATTGCTCTTACCTCTTCGATATTTCCTTTATCAATTTCATCTTCCATTTCAGCAACTAATTCCTTATTCAAATCTGAAAAATTATTGACGAAGTTTAAGGGGTTTTGGATTTCATGAGCAATGCCTGCAGTGAGTTCACCCAACGAGGCCATTTTTTCCTGCTGAACCAGTTGGGCTTGTGTCTCCTTTAATTGATGATACGCCTTTTCAATTTCTTTTGCCTGCTCTAATTCTTTCTTTTGTGCTTTTTCTCTTTCTGTTCGCACTACTTTTGCTTTTTGAAAAAGGTGCACTTCAAATCCAACAGCAATCAATAACAATCCATACACGCTATAAGCCCACCATGTTTTCCACCAGGGTGGTTTGATCCTGATAACAACGTAGGTACCCTCTTCATTCCAAAAGCCATCGTTATTGGTTGCTTTAACCCTGAAAACATAGTCACCAGGATCGATATTGGTATAACTTGCATAACGCCTTGTTCCACTGTATACCCATTCTTCATCAACGCCCTGCAGTTTATAGGCGTATTGATTTTTGGCGGGGTTGTGAAAGCTCAAAGAGGAAAATTCGAAGGAGAAATAATTTTCATTGTAATTAAGAATGATCTCTTTTGATTCATGAGCGCCTTTCACCAAACTATCGAGAAGCTTAAATTGAGTAATCACCACCGGCGCGATTGTGCTATTGCCTTTAATCATTTTGGGATCGAAAAAATTGAACCCGTTATCTCCGCCAAAATATAACGTGCCGTCTTTGCCTTTCGAACAAGATGGACGATTGCGGTCCCCTGCAAAAAATCTATTGCTTTGTAATCCATCCTTATGATCATAGTTGGTAAATTTTTTTGTACGGGGATCGAACTTTGATAAGCCGTTTGCCGTACCCATCCACAGGTTGTTATTATCATCTTCCAGAATAGCAAATACCAAATTGTCGGCAAGCCCATGCTTATCCGTATACGTGGTGAACTTATCTGTGAAGTAATCGTAGGAACATAAACCACCGGCGTAAGTACCAAGCCAAAGCGTTCCCCTCGAATCTTCAAAGAAGTAGTTTACACTATTTGAGCTGATACTTGCAGGATCACCGGGTTTGTGTTTATAGTGAATGAACTTGCCTGTTCGTTTGTCCAGTTTATCAGTTCCCTTACTTGAAAAGCCAACCCATATATTATCGTGTGAGTCTGCATATAAGGTCATTGCTCCATAATCGCTAATTCCTGTGGTATCACCGGGTGTGTGATAATAGTGGGTAAACTTGCCTGTTTCTTCATTGAAACTTTTAAGGCCAAATCCGCCCACCCAGATCAAACCCTCACGATCCTGAGTTATGGAATAAATAGCAGGTGCGTCTGTGAGTTTTGTTTCATTGCTGTTATAATTTGTGCATTCTCCCGTTTGTCTATTAAGCAGTGACAATATCGTACCATTGCATATCCAGAGATGCCCATGCCGATCTTCTAAAATTGCATTTACTACATCAGACTTAAGGGACCGTGGATTGGTCAAAGACGCTTTGAAATGAGAAAACTTGTTGGAATTTTTATCCCACCGATTTAATCCTCCGCCATCAGTGCCTATCCAAACAGTACCTGATGAGTCCTCATGAATAGCGGTAACATTGTTATTGCTGAGAGAGTTGTTATTACCGGGTTCGTTACGACAGAGCACAAACATTTTTTGATTCAGATCCGCTTTATTAAGTCCGCCACCTTTGGTACAAACCCAAATGATCCCAGCGCGGTCAATAGTAAGCGAAGTTAACGAAGGACTGCTTAAACCAGATCCATCACCCTGCTTGTGATAATAGGCAGTAAACGCAGTTCTCTCCTTGTTCAATTTGTTCAGCCCATTGGCGGAACTGATCCATAAATTTCCTTCCTGATCTTCGTCAATGCCATTCCAAGGCCAGTGGTGCAGGTGATTTGTACTAATGGAATGAGGGTTTCTAATGTCATGTTGGTACCGCGTAAAGGCACCCGTTTTTTTATCAAAACTATTTAAGCCATTGTCTGTTGCTGCCCAGATAATGCCGGCCCTGTCTTCAAAAACAGTAGAGACGAAATTGCTGCTAATGCTATTTGGATTACCGGCATCAAACAAGTATTGTTTAATATTTACTGGCGATGGCTCCGATTTGTTTGCCGGTGTAAGAGTCAAACTGTGTAAACTGCCGTTACTTATCCATAATGTACCCTCATGGTCTACATGAATTGATGAAACTACGCCGTGACGTCCCGCCAAACCCAGTTCGATATTCTCCTCTATGAATTTCCCGGTTTTCCTGTTAAAGCGGCACAATTCCCCTGAAGCGTTTCCAACCCACATCCACCCGCTATTGTCTTCATTGATCGCACAAATATTCGGGTCGTTGAAAGGAGCGTCAGGCAAAGGTTTATATCGCGTAAATTTTTCTGTAACCCTGTCAAACTTGCATAGACCTTCCTCAGTGCCAACCCAAATGGTGCCCTGTTTATCTTCCCAGATGGTATAAATCCAATTCTGCGAAAGCGAGTTGGAGTCAAGCGGATCAAACCGGTATTTGGTAAATGAATAGCCATCATACTTATTTAAACCATCATCGGTGCCAATCCAAATATAACCTTTACTGTCTTGGAAAATGGCAGTAGTAATATTTGCAAGTCCCTGCTCAAATCCGATGGATTCAAAACGCAAGCTTTCGTTTTGGGCGATGCTGTTTTGGGTTACACTAAAAAGTATAAGGAGACAAAATACTCCTGATTGACTAAGAGTCTTCATTTATCTCATATTTAAATGGATCTACAATACAAGTGCATATTCTGAGAAAGCATTATTATCTGTTATGATAATTATACTGGTAACTGAATAATAAACTCTGCTCCCTGTCCTTCATTTGAAACAACTTTAATTTCACCGCCATGCGCCTTAACGATATCATAACTCAGGGACAACCCTAATCCCGTTCCCTGCCCGGTAGGCTTGGTGGTAAAGAAAGGTTGAAAGATCTTGCCCAATATCTCTTGTCGAATACCGTTGCCGTTATCCTTTATCGAAATTAGCACGGCGCTGTCTAACTTCTTTGTGCTAACCGAAACCATCGGCTCGTATCTTTTATCCGCCGTAGCCTTGGCGAAGGTGGACTTCTCAGCAACGACATACAGTGCATTGTTAATTAAGTTGAGAATAGCTCTGCCAATATCCTGGCGGATGATTTTAACAGGCCCGATCGTTCGATCAAAGGATGTATCAATTTTGACGTTGAGGGATTTGTCCTTCGCCCTGTGGCCATGATAAGCCAAGCGCAGATATTCTTCGACTAGCGCGTTGATATCAGTTGGCTCCATTACTCCGCTGCTGCTTCTGCTGTGTTGCAACATCCCCTTCACAATGGAGTCGGCCCTCTTGCCATGATGGTTTATTTTTTCCTGGTTGTCGTTAATGTCTTTTGATAAAAGGTTTACGTTGCTATAGTTCCCTTTTTCAATTTCATCCGACATTTCAGTAAGCAGCTCCGTATTTAATTCTGAAAAATTGTTGATGAAGTTTAATGGATTTTGAATTTCATGCGCGATGCCAGCGGTCAGTTCACCCAAAGAAGCCATTTTTTCGGATTGAATCAACTGCGCCTGCGTTGCTTTAAGATCAATGTAAGCCTTCTCGATCTCCTTCGCCTGTTCCAGTTCTTTTGCTTGCGTTCTCAGCCGTTCTGTGCGAATGATCCGACTCTTTTGCAAACGGAACAGGGCGAATCCAAATAGAATGAACATTGCTCCATACATACTATAGGCCCACCAGGTTCGCCACCAAGGGGGATCGACACGGAGATTTAATATCTTTAACAACTTGACGCCGTCGTTGTTGTAAATCATTATTTTGAACACATAGTTGCCCGGGTTAACATAGAAGTAGGAAGTACTCTTGTCACCAAGTGCTTCTCTCCATGTCTTATCGTAATTTTCGAGCATGGTATAATACCGGACTCCGTGCGGAGTGCGATAGTCATCCGATCCAAAATTAAACGCGAAATTATTCTGGTCGTGGCTAAGCGTTATTTCGCTTACATCCTCAATGGGTTTTAGCAAAGGGCCATTCTTGGTAGTCCATACGGGAAGGCTATTGACTGAAAAATCAGAAATAAGAATTTGCGTCGGTAGGGATTTGGAAACGAGTTCTGCGGGGAAGAAATAGTGAAACCCATCGAATGTCCCTTTTAATATCTGGCCATTCTTTATTTTCACCATATTGGGTCCTGGGGTCAGGTTGTTTCCTTTAATGCCAAACTTGGCACCATACACAAATAATTCATTTCTCTTTTTGTTAATTTTTACGAGGCGGGAATTTGAAGCAATCCATAGGTCACCTTCATCATCTTCAACCATACCATTAATGACGGTAATCTCTTCGCTGCCCTCAAAAATAGAGAAGCTGTCATTAGTCTTGTTATACCTGAAAAGACCTTTTTCTGTACCAACCAGGAATATTTCTTTATCCTCATAAAAGCTCAATACGTAGTATCCACCCAGGTAATGCCTAAACTTTTCAGTCCCGGGGTCCAGACGGTTTAAGCCGCCGTCCCAGGAGCCTAACCATAGGGTACCTGAGTTGTCTTTATGAATTTGAAGCAAATCTTTTGTTCCAATGGATGCCGGATCCTTTGGATCCGGCAAATAGTGTTTGACAGAATTGCTATTCGCATCGTACTTAAAGAGGCCGTTTCCCCAGGTCGCAATCCATTTTAATCCATTGCCGTCGTTTAATATACCCGTCACTCTGCTGGTATCAATACTGGCAAACATTTCGGACGGATGGAATTTTGAGAATTTTTCAGTCCGGAGATCAAGGATGCCAAGCC
>DATHIE010000759.1:0-7126 GCA_035316905.1 Chryseolinea sp.
CCCTCACCCACTCCCACACACCCTTATACCTTATACCTTATACCTTATACCATATACCTTATACCTTATACCTTATACCTTATACCCTATACCTAAAACACAATCGGATATAAGATGACGTCCACCCTCCTGTTCATCTGCATTCCTTCATAGGAAGTATTACTGTAAACTGGATTTTCCAGTCCCCAGTCTTTGATAGTGATCTTATGATCCGGGATCTCTCGCTGTAACAAGATCTGCTGCACGGCCTCGCTCCTCATCCGCGAAAGCCATGCGTTGTATTCTTTACCTCCTATAGGATCCGTGTGGCTTATAAGGTGTATGTCATACTTATCCAGGGCGTTAGGAATAGAGTCAAGAAATTGATAGAGTTCTTCGATTTGAAAGTCATCGACGTAATAACTGCCTCCTCCAAAGTAAATGCTTTTGCGTATTTCGTCCTGTTGCTGTGAAAAGCCAACAGCACATATCATCGAAACGCAGGAAAGGATCAGAAGCCTTTTCACAAACTAAAGATAATGATATGTATGGCCGAATTCTATAGGTCAGTGAAGTTTTTAGGGACTTGCATTCAGCAGTGCCGTAAGGTCGTTCAGCGTGTTTGCTTCACGAATGGGTTTATCCTTACGCCAGCGGTTTATTCTGGGGAAACGCAACGCAATGCCGGATTTATGCCGTGTCGATTTCGCTATTCCTTCAAATGCGATCTCGAATACCAATTCCGGTTTGACGCTTCGGACGGGTCCAAATTTTTCGATCGTATTCTGTCTGATCCATCGGTCAACTTCGCGAATCTCCTCATCAGTGAGTCCACTATAGGCTTTCGTGAACGGCACCAGCTGTTCTCCATTCCATACTGCGAAGGTGTAGTCCGTATAAAGATTAGCGCGTCGTCCGTGACCGCTCATGGCATAGATCATCACGGCATCAATGGTAAACGGATCGATCTTCCATTTCCACCAATCTCCTCGTCTGCGACCATCGCGATAGATTGAATCTTTGCGCTTGAGCATTATCCCTTCGCTGAAAAAGTCGCGCGCGTGGCTTCGTTTGTCCCGGAGTTCCTGCCAGCTATCAAAGGCGACCAGTGGCGATATCCTCAGTGCTGTCGCTTCCTGGCGTGCATAGATCTCTTCCAGCTTAGTTCGCCTTTCGATAAGTTTCGATTCACGTATGTCTATACCGTTGTACTCCATGATATCGTAAGCCACGAACGCTACAGGCACTTCATTTAAGATCTTTTGACTCAGCGTCTTCCGACCGATCCGCGTCTGTAGCAGGCTGAAAGGCAGCGGTTGGTTATTCTTGAAGGGAAGAATCTCTCCATCGAGAACTGTTCCATCTTCCAAAAGATCAAGAAAGATCCCGTACTCGGGATACTTATCCGTTACGAGCTCTTCGCCGCGAGACCAAACGAAAAGCTTGCGATCCCGGACGATCACTTGTCCGCGGATACCATCCCATTTCCATTCCGCCTGCCATTCCTCAGGATCACCCAATGATTCAACTTCTTCATCCAACGCATAGGCCAGGTAAAATGGATAAGGCCGGGACGTGTCACGAGTTTCTTCGGAAAGAATCAAGTCTTCATAGCTGTCATCAATAGGCGACCAATTGCCCATGAGGCGGTGAGCAATTATATTTTCTTTCACCTTCGCGTGCTTCGCCAACGCTTTTACCATCAGAGATTGTGATACCCCGACGCGAAAACTTCCGGTTATGAGTTTATTGAAGACAAATCGCTCGGTTGGTTCCAACTGCAGCCATGCTTCAAAGATTTGGTTCTTCTTTGATTCGACATCCAGAGGTTCGAGAGCACGGATGAATTCAATCCAGTAGGTGAGTGTTTCATCCGATTTTTCGGAGGACGGAGGCAGCACCAGTGTTATTGTCTCAGCCAGATCACCCACAACGTGGTATGATTCTTCGAAGAGCCACGATGGCAGTCCTGAGAGTTCGGATGCCCATGCGCCGAGAAGTGATGCACTAACGGTACGTCTGGGTCTTCGATGTGAAAGGATTGCAATAGCCCAAAGCTTGTCGCGATCGGATGCTTTATCAAAGTATTCAACAAGCGCGTCGATCTTATCCAGTGTCTTTGTGGTTTGATCGAGCATGGTGAATAACAGTGCAAACTCATTCATGCCACCTCTGTTTTTGATTCGTCGATTCCAGACTCGGCGATCTCTGCCAACTCACCTTCAAATTGTGTTTTGACCGCTTTAGCTTCAATACCTCTTTCGGATAACCAGTGCGCGAAAACCTCCGAGTAACCGTGAGTAACAAACACTTTCTCTGCCCCCGTTGCTTTCACGGCATTGTTCAATGCAGTCCAGTCGGCGTGATCCGATAGCACAAAGCCGCGATCAGCACCTCTCCTTCTTCTCGCACCGCGTAATCCCATCCACCCCGACGCAATTCCAAGCGAGTATGGATCAAACTTTCGCAGCCATAACGACCCGATTGCGGACGGCGGACAAACGACCAACGCTCCTTCGAAGTCCTTCTTTTTCATTTCGCTCGTTACATAGATCGTTGGCGGCAATTCCAGTTGTTGGTTTCGCAAAAGTTTGGTCAACGAGTCAACAGCTCCATGTACAAATATTTTCCCGATCGAAGGATCAACGTTCTTTAGTATCCGCTGACTCTTACCAAGCGCATATCCCGCGAGGATCGTTACTTTACCTGCTGACTGATTCTTCCTCCACCATTGGTTGATGTCCTCAAAAACTTCCCGCTGAGGTCTCCACTTGTAAACGGGTAGCCCAAACGTGGATTCGGTGATAAAAACATTACACTTCACAGGCTCGAAGGGTTCAGAGATGCCGTCATTTTCCAATTTATAATCGCCGGAGAACACCCATACTTCTCCCTTATGGGCTACGCGGATCTGTGCAGATCCTGGAATGTGCCCCGCCGGATGAAAGGAGAACTCCACTCCGTTTATGGAAACCGGCTGATCATAATCTGTTGTTTGAATGTTTTCGGATAAGTTGAGCCGGTGTTTGATCACGGGTGCCGCAGACGTTGTGCACAGATAACAACCATGTCCCCACGAGGCGTGATCAGAATGACCATGGGTGATCAACGCTTTTTGAACAGGTTTCCACGGATCCAGGTAAACATCCGCAGCCGGACAATAGATTCCATTGCCTGTGAATTCCAATAAGCTCATAATAAAAGGAAGCTTTAACCAATCAAACACATAGCGGCAAAGAAAGATTGATGACGGCGGGAAAAATTTACCTTAATAATCGGTTCGTCCGAAAATTTCAATAGGTCAGCCAGGTAACTTGGGTGTCTGTTCCCTTTTTCAGGACCGAAACAACGAGAAAGTTCTTGTAATCATTGTCGGCAAAATCCTTTAAATCATTTTTACCAGTCAGGTAATTCGCGGTCCACGGGATCGTGTTAGAGTGACCGCTGATAACAACGGTTCCACCAACGTGATCATTTAGCATTTTGTCGATCACGTCACCTTTCAGGGGATCATATGACAGGATTCCGAGACCTTTAGCATTGGCCAACGGCCAGACTGTATTTCGTGTCCGTTTATAGGCCGTGGAATAGATCGCCGTGATTGACGTTTTCGCAAGCATCTCTGCCAAACGATTTGCCCTTTTTTTTCCATCCTCCGAAAGATCAGGATCCTTGGTCCCATCATCTCCCTTTTCCGCATGTCTGACAAGAATGAATGTAGTCAGCTGGCTTTGAGCAAGCGATTGTACCGAAACGGCCAATACGATTGCGAGGAACAACGCATTTCTTTTCATCTTATTCATGGTAATCTTGGTCATCATCATGGTAATCTTGGTCATTATCATGGTAATCATGGTCTGTGTTTACCCTCAATTTCTGCGGGTATAGTGCAAGGGTTGGTGCGCCGTGTATCGGCCAGGTGAAATATTTTCCAACCGTCATCTCCTTTATAGAGGTGAAATGCATCCACACCGCAGTGACTAAACCTGTTGCCAACATAAAAGGCGTAATCACACCACACCTGGGCAAAGTGGTCGTCCTGCTGTACTTTTATATTCCATATTTCTTCATACCAAATGTCGGGATGCGGAGTTCCAACGGCTTTGAGAAATCCATCGATGGAATTTTCACGAGTCCAGAGGCCTTTATTTTCCTTGTTACGCCGCATGGTGACCATGGTAACTTCTTTTGCGAAGGTAGACCTTACGATGGCGCTGTCCCCTTTTTCCATTCCTTCGAAGAGGCGGCGAACTACTTTTATTATTGCCTCATTTTCTGGCGCTTGCTGCGCATGCAATGACGGCGTGAATACGAACAGCACAAACGCGACGGCTAAGGGATATCTTTCGAGCATTATTTCAGGTATTATTAGTAAAGATGATTAAAAAGGTAAGATCCTTCAAGGGAAGCTGGTACCATTGTCGTTTCTGCATTTCCTGATAAATATGAAGAATAGTTAGTAATTTTAGATTGTGATAATCTAACCATGATACAGAAAACTCTAACGGCGGTCTTGATCGGCTTTTTATGGACCAACGTTTCCCTCGCCCAGAAAACAGACAGCCTGAATGCTGTGTTGGATACCGCAAAGGGTGACCGGAAAGTTAAGACGCTCAATGAGCTGTTCCGCGCCAACCTTAATTCAGATCCTGTCAAAGCCTTAGGATACACCCGCGAAGCGTTAAATCTCGCTACCGAAATCGACGACAAAAAAGGGATGGCCGCATCCTACAACAACCTTGGAATTATCTATCGAAACCAGGGCGGACTCGACAAGGCATTGGACTATTATCTGACTTCACTTCGCATCTATGAAGGATTGGACAACAAAGAAGGTATCGCCACAACAAAGAATAATATCTCAAACTTATATGCTGTTAAAAAGGACTACGCGGAAGCCATGAAGTACCTGGAAGAATCTTATACCCTCTTCCTCGAATTAAAAGACGAATCAAAAATAGTGGGGTCCCTTAACAACCTCGGCAATCTCAACCTTGACGTTCAGCAGTATGACAAAGCGCTCCGGTACTTTAAGGATGCTTCTGAACTCAGCGCCAAGCTGGGCTCGAAGTTTCCGGATCCTTTGAATAACATTGGCAACATCTATTACCGTCAGGGGAATTATCAGCTCGCCGTTGAATACTACGAAAAGGCGCTTGCTATTGAACGCGAAAACGGCAACAAACTGGGGATGCTCAATGTGGTAACAAACCTCGGTATCACGTACGCCAAGGCCAAGCAGCCCACACCAGCAAAACAATATCTCGAAGAAGCATCGAGGCTATGTAGCGAGCTTCAGGCGTATTCGTTCTTGCCGGCCATCTATAAAGCGATGGCGGCCAATGAAGGCAACCAAAACAATTGGAAGGATGCCTATGAGCTACAAATGAAATATGACGAATCACGCGAACGTGTCTACGGGGAAGAAAGCAGCCGCAATATTGCTCAGATGGAAATGGTCATCGACTTCCAGGACAAAGAGAAGGAATACGACATACTTCGGAAGCAAAGCGAAATAGACAGGCTTGAACTTCACAACAGCAGGCTTTTTATTCTCCTCATCATTATTGCCGTGTTAAGTATCATTGGAGGATTTAATTTCTATTACATCAACAAAAAGAAATCTCTCAAGATCAGAAAGACTGAGGCGAAGCTTGCAAGGGAGGGCGGTGAATGACACGTCCAGAGGCAAAGGTGCTGCTTGAACAAATGACGCAAGGTCCCAGTCTGCTTCGTCATATGCGAAGTATCGAGCTGGTCATGGAAGCATACGCAGAGAAGCTCGGCGAAAACGTGGATGCATGGGCAATCGCTGGGCTGCTACATGACGCAGACTACGAAGCTTACCCGGAAAGACATCCTCAAGTCATAGTGGACAAGTTAAACGCAATGGGTGAAAACGAAATCGCGCACGCTATTTCCGCACATTATACCAAATGGAACGTATCCTACAACTCTTTAATAGATAAGGCCCTGTTGGCTTGTGACGAATTAACAGGATTTGTAATTGCCTGTTGTCAGGTAAGGCCCGATTGGATCAACAGTCTGGAGTCAAAGTCTGTCATTAAAAAGCTAAAAGACAAAAGTTTTGCTGCCAAGGTTGAGAGGGATGAGGTGTACAAAGGGGCTGAGCTTTTTGGAGTAGATCTCAATGATCATATCTCCTTCATTATTACCGTATTGAAGAAAAACAAAACTGAACTTGGGATCGGATAGTCGTTATCCGTTATCCGTTATCCGTTAATCGTTAATCGTGGGTGTGGTTGTGCCTTGTACCTATTCCCTATTCCCTTAATTCCCCCGACGTAAACGATTGAAATTGCACAGCTGGGCATTACTTTGATTAACTAATTTTTAACACAAAAGCCTTTCAGGATAGTACGTCAAAATATACCTTTGTCAAGTAAACAACTAAGGACATGTTTCAGCAATTTATTGGAGATGGCGCCAGTCTTTTTATCACGATCGTAGCGGTTTTGGTGGGCTTTGCTACCGCTCTCGGCTACATTGATTTTGTGAAGACTAAGAAGGAAGAAAAAAAGGAAGATTAACAAGTCGATCTTGGCAATATAAAAAGCCCTGGTATCGAATAATGCCAGGGCTTTTTTGTGGAAACGATCTTTATAATCCCTCTATATTTTAATAGGGAGATTTGTATTTCTTCTGCCACTCATCCCATTTAATGGTTTTATAGTGACCCTCGCCGATAAACTGGGCGATTATATGAAAATCCGGTGCTTGACGATAACCCGCCAAAGGCTGGATCATTTTAAATTCTTCATCAAGGAACACTACAGTCGGATAGCTTAGCTGGTTGTTCAACAACGCTGCAGCAAGTTCGTGATATCCGCTTCTGCCACTGGCAACAAACTTGAAGGTACGGTTGTCAAAAACCACATCTTCCCGTTGTTCTGCATTGAATTTTACGGCATAGAACTTTTCATTTAATAACTTTGATACCTGCGGGTCATTGAACGTATTCTTGTCCATAACTTTACACCATCCACACCAGTCGGTGTAAACGTCGATAAATACGGGGCGCTTTTCTTTCTTTGATTTTTGGATGGCTTCTTCAAACGTCATCCATTTTACTGCTCCTCCCTCGCTGGCTTCAGGGATGCCAGACATCGATGTGACCATCAATACT
>DATHIE010000760.1:0-2245 GCA_035316905.1 Chryseolinea sp.
AGCCACCAGGGGGAAGGTTACTTTCGGATCTATTATTAAGGACGAGGGCTGCCTTGAATTGTGGGGGTCCACTGGTCTCGTTACCAATAAACTTCCACTCCAGTTCTATTCGTGAAGCTTCGAACTCTTGATGCTGTTTGCATGATGTCCACGTGATTGCCAAAAAAGCAATGGCCGCTAGAATCCTTATTTTCATAATCGATATCGAGTTTACGAAAATAAACGGATTTTTCACCGGCCGTAGCCTCGATACATCGGTGCTACGGACGAACAAGCCCTAGCCCCTAACCAATTTCCCATCACAACCATCACACCCACACACCACCCCATAACTCATAACTCTCTATTCGTTTCTTAACGCATCAACCGGATTTGCCAGCGCAGCTCTAATACTTTGATAACTTACTGTCAACAGCGTTATCACTATCGTCAGCATCGCGCCAACGCCGAACATCCACCATGAAAGAGAGATCCGATAAGTGAAGTCCAACAGCCATTGATTCATTAAATAATAGGCGAGAGGCGCCGCGACCACGAAGGCAACCAACACGAGAAGGATGAACTCTTTGCTGAAGAGACCTACGATCTGGCCCACAGAAGCTCCAAGCGCTTTGCGGATGCCTACTTCTTTCGTTTTTCTTAGAGTGATGAAGGATAGTAGCCCGTATAAACCGAGGCAACCAATCAGTATCGTAAGGACCGAAAAGATGCTGAATCCTTTATATACCAGTTGCTCAAGTGCATAGTTTTGCGCAATTGATTCATCAAGGAAAGAATATTTGTATACGCCTTCTGGATATAATTCTTTCCATTGTTTCTCTACAGAAGAAAGAACTTCAGGCATGTTTGCTGTGGAATGCAATTTGACATTGACACGTTCGAGCCACCATGAGCTATTCAGGAAGATGCAAGGCGAGATGTCATCCTGCAAGGATTTGTTGTGAAAGTCTTTGATTACACCAACAACGGTTCCTTCCCCCTCGTTTATGATAAGACGCTGACCTAGCATTTGACTCGGCGTACGGCCCAATGCTCTGCATACTCTTTCGTTCACGATGAATTCTGTGAATGTTTCTTCCAGCGACAAAAAATTACGGCCGGCAATGAGATCAAGTCCAAAAAATGAAATGTAATTCTGATCCACTCCTTTTTCTTCGGCGCCGATTCCATCCTCTTCTCCCTGTCCCGGGAGACGGAAGCTTGTACCCAAATTGTGATTGTACTCCGCCATCGCGCTGCTTGAGGAGAATGTTACGTCCTTGACGGCGGGATTTGATAATAACTGCTGACGGAATGTTTCCGCTTTCTTCGGCTCATTCATGTTCATTGCAATGACGGGATCTTCCCGGCTGAAACCCATATCCGCATTCTTGAAATAATTCATCTGCGCGCCGACTACGAGCGTTGCAATGATGAACAGTTGCACGATCGCGAATTGAAACACGATCAGCGTTCGCCGAAGCGATAGACCACCAGTTCTATTGTTGAACTTGTTTTTTAATGACTCGACCGGTTTGATGGACGACATCACCACCGAGGGATAAAAACACGCAAAGACCACAACAAACAAACCGACAATGAACACAATGAACAGCGAAGTCCAGTCTAACGAAAGCCTTAATGTGATGATAGAAAGGATTTGGTTGATGGCGTCAATGGCGAATTGTGTCAAGGCAATCGAAACGACAAGGGTGATACTTACAAGAAGAATATTTTCTGTGAGAAACTGGACGACCAGTCCGGGTTTAGAGCTTCCCATCACCTTTCTAATCCCGACTTCCTTAGCGCGATTGGCCGCCTGAGCTGTAGCAAGATTTACAAAATTCACGCAGGCAATCGCAAGAATAAACAACGCTACGCCAGCGGCTGCGTAGATCATCTTCAGAGACATCACATAACTCCTCGGGCTGCTTCCATACTTGGCATTTGTGTGCATCGCCTTTAGGGGCATAAGCTTGTAATCGATACGGTTGTCATCTTCCGGCTTCAGGTATTTTTTTTTCCAGGTAGCCAACTGTATTTCCAACGCTGCGGGTGACTGTCCTTTTTCAAAGACAATAAAGGTTGACCCCTGATAGTTGCCGGACCAATTTCCCGCGGAGTAGACATTATGCATCTTGAAGAACGCATATGGAATAAGCATATTGAACTTCAGTGATGTATTTCCCGGCGCGTCAGCTACTACCCCCGTTATCGTCAGTTCATCTTTGTTGTTCAACATCATTTGCCTTCCGAGGATCGATTC
>DATHIE010000761.1:0-2302 GCA_035316905.1 Chryseolinea sp.
TGAACCATTTTTCTTAGCGAGTAATCATAAAAAAGAGTATGGGAACCACCGGACAAATTAAAATACAGTTGCGAAGAAAGTTTGTCTTTTAGAAGTTGCTCATTTTGAGAGCAACTTCTTTCTTAACAACCGTCCTAAGTCGGACGACCATCTCTGTAACTCCGCCATTCATGGCGGAGCAAACGAAAATATCCGTCTTGGGCTTTAGCCCTGAGACGGTTTTGCTAGTCCAATTTTTATTTGCAGAGGTCTCACAGACTTTCAAGTGCAACCGGCTATCCACTTATGTGTACTCCATATCTACTTAGGAACGCCTCACATTCTTGAGAAAATGAAATTTTCCGGTGATGCTCCTCCTGGTTTTGAATGTATCCACGCACTTTATATATTATGGACTCGCTGACCGAAACCGCGTAGTACTCATCGGCCCATTCGAATTTGGATTTAACTATTTCATTCTTATTATCCGATGTGCGGATTCCCCCTTTATTAAATTTAATGTCTTAGCGATACTTAAGTCTGCATTCAATCCAATCAGGCAGTGCATATGTTCGGTATAACCATTGATTGTGTCAATGTAAATTTGTTATTAAGTGAGCATTTTCCTTTATGTGAAGTATCACTTTTGCTCGCACTTCAGAAGTTAAGAAGGCACTTTATTCTTAGTTCCCCAAACGGTATGTATCATAACTCTGACATACGACAAAACGGTAGTTTATAGTGCCTGGAATTTATAAAACGAAGAATCGCCAGCCATTCTATGAGCCAAAATAAAGGAATTGATTCTTAGACGCCAGATCGGTTAAGAAGAAAATCCTGAGAATTTTGATATCAGTCAGTATAAGTTCAATACAAAACAACCCTTAATTAGCAAGTATTGTGAACGTTTTTTCGCCATTCAGGGCTAAAGCCCACAGCGCTCGGCTTTCTCATGCTCCGCCTTAAAAGGCGGAGTTAATAAGTATCTATACCTACAGAAAGCTGGGATGGGTAGCGCGATGATAAAAAGCAAGTTCGAAATGCTTATCCAGGCTGGTAAAAAATAGCACACAACATTACCCATTTACCGGAAATGCCTGCTCATTCATCCAGGAAAAAAAACAAAATGAGAGTCATATATTTCATAACTTGTAATGAATTCATTAAAGAATTATTCTTGTTATGAAAAAATCTGTTTTATCGTATTTGGTAGTGGCGATGAGTTTGTTCAGTCTACCTGCTTTTTCTCAAACAGAGAAGGATACGACTTTGTTGGGCTTGCCTGGAGATAACCTTGATCTTTATGCTGCGCTGGACCTTTTTCAAAAATCAAAGACCATTGAAGAATTTGAAAAATCGTTAAATCTTGAAAAAACAGCAATCAATAATCTGGATTTAGATTTAGATGAGAAAGTCGATTTCATAAAGGTTGAGACAAAGAAGGAAGGAGATGATTTCACATTTGTTCTCCAGGTTGCAGTAAGTAAAACTGAAACGCAGGATGTTGCCGTTATTTTAGTATCAAAGGATAAAGATAAAAAAATCACCATGCAGATTGTAGGTGATCCAGACTTGTATGGCAAAGATTATATTGTTGAACTAAAAGAGACCACTACCCCACCAGTTACTCCCAATCCAGCGTACAAAGGCCCGGACACTGTGGTCGTTAGTGCTGCTCCGGCAAAAACTACCGTTGTCGTAGTCGAATCAGCACCAATTGTACAGTATGTCTATTCTCCGGCTTATGTTCCCTACCATCCACCTTATTACTATGGTTACTATCCGCCCTATTTTGCTGCATTTTCAGTTATGGCGGTTGGTATGTATATAGGTCATCATTCCTACTACCATCATGGCGGTTATGGATATCATGGCAATACAACCGTAATTCATAATACCAATAATTTTAACAACTACAATAATTCAAGAAACAGGTCAAATACCGTTAACCACAACAAAGCAAACGGAAATTATAACAGGGGCAATAGCGCATCAACGCGTCCGGCAACCGGAGCATCAAACCGTCAAGGGGCCGGAGCGTCGACACGTCCAGCAACTGGAGCATCAAACCGGCAAGCAGGCGGGGCCGGAGCGTCGCAGCAACCATCCACACGGCAAGCAGGCGGAGCATCAAACCGGCAAGCAGGCGGAGCATCAGCAAAACAATCACCTATTATACAGCAGCAGCCTTCAAACAGATCATCGAGTTCAAACCGTCAAGCCGGAGTATCTCAGTCTTCACGGCAGTCAAGCAACTATTCCCGGCCCAGCTCAAACGGAGCATCCCGTTATAGTGGTGGTTCGAGAGGGGGCGGTGGTTCCA
>DATHIE010000762.1:0-2869 GCA_035316905.1 Chryseolinea sp.
CCACAATCCTCATCTCTTTTACCATTGGGCACGCGGACTGACGACTTATCAAAGAATAACACGAGCCGTATGAAGCGAGAGTTTCACGTACGGTTCTGTGAGAGGCTTGAGGGTGAAACTCCCTCTTGCCTACTCAGCGAAAAAAAAGTCTGGGCACGCCTTGGGAAAGACGCACAACCGGAGAACATAGTCGACGATGTATGAAGTTTAATGACGAAAAACAAAACTATACCACCAAAACTGGCGACACGGGTGCTTATGTTCTTTCTCCGGGACGATCTCTCAGAAGAAGTGCAAGGTGATTTGGAGGAAAAGTTTTTTACGACATGCAAAGATAAATCAAGGCTCCGCGCGCAACTTAATTACTGGTACCAGGTCCTTAACTACCTGAGACCATTTGCAATACGGAAGGCTCGGTATTTCTATCTAAACTCATCGAGTATGTATCGAAATTATTTTAAGATCACGATAAGGAACCTGGTAAAGCAGAAGCTTTATTCAACCATCAACATTGGTGGACTCGCCGCAGGACTCTCGTGTTTCATTATCATTGTCCTTTACGTTCAGCATGAATTCTCGTTTGACCGCTTCTACAACAATGCGGATCGTATCTACCGTGTTTATCAGAAACAAACCGGAAATGTATTTCTTGGTTCAGAGTACTTTGCCGTTACTCCCAGCCAGCTGGCATCAGTATTGGAAGATGAATTTACTGAAGTTGTTGCGGCCACCTCCGTTGAAGACCAGACCGCACTCCTAAGTACATCGGAAAACAGTTTCTGGGAAAAAGGCATGGGAGGAGACCACCACTTCTTCGACGTATTTCCAATTGCGTTTCTGGAGGGGAATTCAAAGCACGCACTAAAAGAACCCAAGTCGATCGTCCTCACCAAATCACTTGCACGAAAGATCTTTCAAAAAAATGATGCACTTGGCCAGTCAATCAAGTATGAGAACAAAGAATCATACATCGTAACGGGCATTGTAGACGACCCACCCTTGAACTCGTCCTTTCAGTATTCCTATATTATCAACATCCACTCGAATTCCTGGTATGGGGAAAACCTGAAACGCGCCACATGGAATAACAATAACATTCATACTTTTTTTCTGATGGCCGAAGGAGCAGATCCGGAAAAAATTACGAGCCGGTTTCCAGCGCTTCTAAAAAAATATCAGGATCCTGTCGATTATGCGACGTATCCTTTTAAAGACGAATACCAGCTACAACCATTGCCGTCAATGTACATGACCTCAGGAATCAATTTCGATATTGGTCTTAAGGGTAATGAACGATACGTTTATCTTTTTTCCGTGGTTGCGCTTATTGTCTTGTTGCTTGCGTGTGTGAATTATATGAATCTCGCGGTGGCGCGATCAATAAATCGTGCTCGTGAGGTAGGCTTGAGAAAAGTCATAGGAGCTCATCGCATTCAACTGGTATGGCAATTTTTGGGTGAATCAATCTTGATCGCATTCCTTTCTCTTGCTCTGGCGATCGGCCTCACTCATCTCTTACTACCAGTATTCGGTAACGTAATGGAGCGGTCCATCGAATTCAACATCTTGTCAAATACATGGTTGCTTCCCGGATTGCTTTTATTGGTGATTAGCGTGGGAATTCTGTCCGGTAGCTATCCCGCTGTTTTCATGTCCGGGCTTCGGCCTGTTGCAGTACTCAAAGGAAAAATTGTTGGCAAGCTCTCGTCTTCCCGGCTGCAACGCGGACTGATCGTCTTGCAATATGCAGCATCTATCGCGTTGGTGATTGGAAGCATTGTGATCTATCAGCAGCTTCAGTACATGAAGCAAAAGGACTTGGGTTTCGACAAGAGCGGAGTGATCGTGCTTCCCGTGCATGACTATACGTTGCACTCTGACAACCTTCGCAATGAATGGCTCCAGTATCTCGGTATTGAAGGAGTAACGATGTCCACGCAGTTACCGGTTAATATCACATCAAGTCACGTTATCAATGACGAATCTAATGCAGACAAGAAAGATGATATAGCAATCTACGAGTGCCGGACGGATGCGGACTTCCTGAAAGTATTCGACATTGAGATTCTCGCCGGACGCAACTTTACAATGAATAAGACCGATTCCGCAGAAGCATTCATCATTAACGAAACAGCCGCCCGGGCGTTGGGTTGGACACCTGAAGAAGCAATAGGTAAACAGGTTGTCGATGATGGCAAGAAAACGATCGTGGGCGTGATAAAGGATTTTCATATGCACTCCATGCATTTGCCAATTGCACCATTGCTTTTACGGGTGTCCACCGGCTGGTCAAGATTTATATCTGTGAGGATCCAGCATGGAAAGGAACAAGAATGTATTGCCATGATAGAACGATCATTCAAAAAGCACTCACCCTGGCCATTCGAGTATCAATTCCTTGATGAGGAGTTCAATCGACTTTATCATTCGGAAAAAAAATTAGGAGAGATCTTCGGAGTATTTACATTCGTTTCTATCATGATTGCATCGCTAGGTCTCTTTGGATTAGCTGCCTTCATGACCGGACAGAGAACAAAAGAGATCGGTATCCGAAAAGTACTCGGAGCTTCAGCGCAACAGATCACGTTTCTTCTTTCCAAAGATTTCCTGATGCTGGTTGGTATTGCCTTCGTGCTGGCTATTCCACTGGGATGGTATGGAATGAATACCTGGCTGCAAGACTTCGCATACCGGATAGACATCGAATGGTGGATCTTCGCCATCGCCGGCTTCATGGCGTTGGTGATTGCCAAGCTGACGATAAGTTATCAGTCGATCAGGGCGTCGACGGCTAATCCTGTGGAAAGCTTGAAGGAGCAATGAACGATGAGCAATGAACAATGAGCAGTGAGCAGTGAGTAGTGAGCAA
>DATHIE010000763.1:0-2546 GCA_035316905.1 Chryseolinea sp.
AAATGCTGCGGAAATAAGAAAGAATACCCCGGCCCAACTTGCTGAGGGATTGACGCTCACGTTGTGGGCATCCGACTCCCTTGCACCTGATCCTGTCGCTATGTCTATAGATGATGAAGGACGCGTGTATCTCACGCGCACCAATCGTCAAAAGAATTCGGAATTCGACATCCGCGGACACCGCGACTGGATGATCCCTTCGATCAGCCTTCAGACTGTAGAAGAAAGACGAACATTCCTCCACGCCACATTCGCTCCTGAAAAGAGTAAGGAAAATGAATGGCTGGAAGATCTAAATCACGATGGAAGTCACGACTGGAAAGACCTCGCCATCGAAAAGGATGAAATTTGGCAACTGGAAGACAAATCTGGTGATGGGTATGCCGACGTCTCCACACGAATTTTAAATGACTTTCATGATGAAGTAACCGATGTGGCTGGCGGACTACTCATACGCGACAATGATGCCTTCGTAACGATTGGCCCGGACATGTGGCGTTTGAAAGATACCGATGACGATGGCGTTCTTGATGAAAAGACGTCGATTAGTCATGGATACGCAGTGCATATTGGGTTCAGTGGCCATGGCATGTCAGGAGCAATTGAAGGACCAGATGGAAAAATCTACTGGCAGATTGGGGACATTGGGGCCAATATCATAGCACCAGACGGAAAGGTTCATGCTTATCCTAATGAAGGCGTGCTGGTACGTTCGAACGAAGATGGCAGCGACTTCGAAGTATTCGCCGCAGGAATTCGAAATACTCATGAGTTTGTCTTTGATGAATACGGGAACATAATTAGTTCTGACAACGACGGAGATCATCCCGGAGAAAGCGAACGACTTGTTTACCTCGTGGAAGGTTCTGATCAGGGCTGGAGGTCAAACTGGCAATACGGCAAATATGTTGATCCAAAAAATAATGAGTACAAAGTATGGATGGAGGAAGGCCTTTATAAACCTCGTTGGGAAGGGCAGGCTGCATACATCATTCCTCCGATCGTAAACTTTCACAACGGTCCAACAGGAATGGTATACAATCCTGGAACTGCACTCGGTTCAGCATGGAAGAACAATTTCTTTTTAGTGGAATTTGTGGGTAACCCAAGTCGCTCTCACATCTGGGCCTTTACGTTAAAACCAAAGGGTGCATCTTTCGAGCTAGCTCAAGACAAGGATGTCGTGAGTGGTATTCTTCCAACGGGAATAAGATTCGGTCCCGATGGAGCACTTTATGTTGCCGACTGGATCAACGGTTGGGGTACTAAGAACTATGGAAGGGTTTGGAAACTGGATGTCACAGACGATAAGAATGATCTCAAGGCTGAACGCGTTGAAACAAAACGCTTGATGCAGCTCGACTACACTTCACAATCTGACGCGGAGCTTTCCAAATTGTTGTTTTATGCCGACATGCGGATTCGTCAGAAAGCGCAGTTTGAGTTGGTGTCGCGCGGTCAAAAAGGATGGGATGAATTTAAGAAGGCGTTGGATCAACGCGAAAACCAACTTGCCCGTGTCCATGCCATCTGGGGTATTGGACAATTAGGACGTAAGGACAAATCACATGCTGCACCACTGGTGGATCTGTTGAAGGATGAGGATCCTGAGATTGTAGCACAAGCAGCAAAGATGATTGGCGACATTAAATACAAAGAAGCGGGCGACGCACTTATTCCTGTCCTTCAACAAAGCTATCCACGTGCAATCTTTTTTGCAGCACAAGCACTCGGACGTATTGAGCATAGCGCGGCCGTTACTCCTATCATTCAAATGCTGGAAAAGAATAATGACGTGGATAACTACCTAAGACACGCAGGCGTTATCGCGTTATCCCGGATCGGTCAGGTTGAACCAGTTACCGCTTTATCGACTAATTCCAGCAAAGCGTTGCGTACAGCCGCTGTACTCGTGCTGCGACGATTGAAAAATGAAAAGGTCGCAATATTCCTACAGGATAAAGATGAATTCATCGTTATTGAAGCAGCTCGTGCTATTAACGATGACCTTTCGATTGAAAAAGCATTGCCTGCACTGGCCGCTACGGTAAATGAAAAACGATTTACGTCGGAACCCCTGTTACGTCGGGGGATCAACGCCTGCCTAAGGGTTGGTGGTGACAAAGAGATGGATATGCTCATAGCGTTCGCGAAAAGAACTGATGTCCCTGCCAGTTTACGCGCAGAGGCATTGGCAACCCTTGGGGTATGGGCAAGCCCGTCCACTTTGGATCGCGTCGACGGAAGGTTGCGAGGAAAAATTGAACGTGATCCCGCGATAATCACGGCAAAGGTTCGGCCGCTGGCCTCAGAGTTCCTGCAGAGTAAGGATCCAGATATCCTCGTAGCTACCACCAAGATGATGAGCCACCTCGGCATCAAAGACTACAACGAGAATATTGCAAAACTCCTCGGAAATAGTTCACCAGCCGTCCGATCTGCCGCCATCACATCATTAAACGCATTGAAATACGACAGGCTTGAGTCAGTCATTAAACGAGGTATGGAAGACAAAGACGGCGGTGTTCGGGCTGTGTCAGTGGGCT
>DATHIE010000764.1:0-3527 GCA_035316905.1 Chryseolinea sp.
ATCCGTCGCAACATATGACTCGACTTATTATTTTTAAAGGAGCCTTTAAGGGCCTTTATCGTCGGGATAGCGGGGAGATACAGCGCAGGATACAGACCGGAGATGATTCCGATACCTAATGCAATTGCTATTGAACCAACCAGCAACAGGGGGTTGTTTAGAAAATCAGGTGTTAGATTTTTGTCAACGAGCTGATTAAAAGAAGTCGCTTCCAGCACCATAAAAACAATACCAATAGCGAACGCGAGTGAAACAAAAGATAGGAAAACAGACTCCGCTAAAAAAGAAAGCACCAGCGAACTCTTTCCAGAACCAAGTGTTTTTTTCATGGCGATCTCCGACGCACGGTTGACTGACTTAGCGGTCGAAAGATTCATATAGTTGATGCAGGCCAATATTATGATAAAAACACCAATACCGGTAAATGCGTAGAGATAAGCCAGGTTGCCACGGGGTTCATCTGCTGTAAGGTCAGAATGGAAATGAATCGACGTCAAAGGCTCGAGGATAGGATCGTATTTTCCGCCAACTTTATCTCCAAAGGATTTGAAATACTTGTTAAAGATGTCCGGGAATTTGGCGTAAAACTCCTTTGTATCGTAGTTGGCCGGGAACATCAAGTAGGTATATACATCCGGATTCCAGAACGCTTCTGACTTAAGCTGACCATTTTCCGTGACCCATTCTCTGTCAACGAGACGCGACAGAATGATGTCGAATTTTAAGTGTGTATTTTCAGGAAGGTCCTTTATAACGCCTGTCACCTTCCACACTGCATTGTCAATTATAAGTGATTTGTTCAATGGATCTTCTTCTCCGAAATACCTTTTGGCGGTAGATTCAGTAATGACCAACGTGTTTAATTCGGCCAGGCATTTCTGCGGATTACCAGAAATAAACTCGTGAGTGAACATTTGAAAGTACGTGGAGTCTGAGCGAACAATGTCCTCTTCGTAAAATGCTCTTTCAGTACCATCTTTTCCCTCGTACTTCACCAGTGTATGATCCCAGTTATTTGCACGAACCACCATTTGCACTTCAGGAAATTCATCCTTAAGAATGTTTCCCAACTCCCGGGCAGAACGTGAGCCTCTGAATTCCAGTCCGGTAGCCTGAAGATGGCCACCAAGCCTGTAAATACGTTCGTGGTTTACGTGATACTTATCATATGTGAGGTCGTTTTGCAGAATAAGCAGCAGGATAATGCTTACCGCAATACCTAGCGCGAGCCCCAAAATGTTAAGGATTGAAAAGAATTTGTCTTTTAGGAAGACTCTTATTGCGAATTTCAGGTGGGTAAAAAACATGGAAAGGGAATTAGGTTTCTATTGCTTACTTCACCCGCTTAAGATGGTTACCGTATGAAAATAGTTTTGTTTACGAACATGAAAAGCCATAGTCGACGAGTGTTGTCTGAAGATCACCTGGACCTATTCCATCAACGATATCCACTACCCCACTTCCGGCAATCGTGACCTTTTTCACTTTCGGAACTCTGATATAAATCTCGACCCGGGCATTTCCCAGTTCCTCCGGATTCAGATGAACGTTCAAGGTGTCGCCAGAAACGGTCGTCCTCACCTTGTGAACATTTCGTCCATCTGCCTTGACGGTTATCTTGTGAGACTTGTCATAGCTGATGTGAACGTAAGTGTTCTCAGATGCTGAAATGACTATGTTTTCAAAACTTTTGATTTTTCTGTCGTCTTGAACTATCTGGGCTGATAGTGGGGTATTGGTAAAGAACAACCCCGACGAAATCAGAATCAAGAGGTGATATAAAGATCTCATGTGCGCTTAGGGTTAAGGTTTTTTTAAATCTTCAATAACAATGCCGGATCACAAAAAAGGTCACAGCTACCACCTGGTTGTGTTTAAACCTCTCCCGATGATCAGAAGTGAACAGTTATTCTGCAAATCGGACATGTTAATGAATTGTTAAACAATCGTCGATTGTAACCCGACTTTAAACCAACGCATTGGCGAGTTGAATTAGTATCCGCCGACCGGCTAAATGCATTACTGCCATTTGAAAGTACCAACGGACCCGGCGGGCAATGTTGCCATCGCAGTTTGTTTCCCAAGTCGGATCCCAAATGTTTTGGATTCCGCTGCTTCATTTAAGACGATTAGAACTTTTCCGCCCGATGGATCCCTGAATGCAACATTCGGCAACTCGCTGATATCAGTGGATGCGATACGAACCGATCCTGGCCTCACAAACTTTGAGGCATGCGCTATGATGTAGTATGCGACGTTCCGTACCACTGAGTCCCCAATAGTAATCGCACCAAGGCACTCCGTACAACCTCCGTCATCGGTATGAGGATTAAACTGTGGGTCATTTGCAAGGTTCCATTCCAGGACGGTACGGCTCCAGTTCCTGGTAGCCCCTACGATAACATTTTTAATATGCCACTTAAGGTCTCCGCCAAAATCTCCTTTTCCCGAGGTCCATTGCTCCGTAAAGTAAATATTGCGATCAGGATGGGCATCGTGCACCTTCGAAAGTGCAGTTATATCTCCAAGGTATAAGTGAAAAGCTGTGCCATTGATGTAACGTTTTGCACGCGCGTTGTCCAGAATGGAAATTGGATATTCCGGATGATCACAGTTATGATCAAAAACCACAATCTTGGTGTTGATCCCGAATGCTGTGAACGCGGGACCTAAAAAGCTTCCAACAAATTTTGTTTGATCTTCCGCCGTCATTACCATACTGGGATTGTTGTTTGGATTCTCCGGTTCATTCTGTAATGTGATTGCATCGATGGTGATCCCTCGCTTTGTCATTTCCTGGACATACTTTATGAGATATCGCGAATACACATCATAGAATTCGGCCCTGAGGCTACCACCTTTTGTACTATTGTTCGTTTTCATCCACGGTGGTGCCGACCAGGGGCTTGCCATAATCTTGATGCCCGGAGCGATAGCCAGGATTTCTTTAAGTACTGGGATAAGATTTTCGTCATCAGGGGAAAGGTTGAAGCTGGCAAGCGTCGGATCTGTTTTACCTTTTTCAAGGTCATCGTATGAAAACACCTCATCATCAAGGTCAGACGCGCCGACACTGATCCTCAAGTAGCTGATTCCAATTCTATTCTGATCAGTTGAGAACAGTTCTTTCAACAGCTCACTACGTTGCTGGTCCGTAAGTTTCTGCTTTAGCAGATAAGCACTTCCCCCCGTAAGGGCATAGCCGAAACCGTCTATTGATTGAAATCTCTGGCTTGTATCGACTTGAATAACAACGCCGTTTGCCGAGTCGGGCTTGAACAGGAGTGGTTCTGTTTTTGACAACAGAAATTTCTTATCGCCTGATGTAATGGTAACTTCAATGGCATTGTCAACCTGAGCATTCTGCTTATCGGACGGAGAGCAGGCTGGTATAAGAGCAATTGCAAATAAATAAATTACGGTAGCTGAATGGGTAGAGTTGATTTTCATTGTGTCGCTGGCTAGTGCTGCAATTTAAGCGATACAATGATCCAAATGCCACAATTACACCAGCGCACATAGGGCGG
>DATHIE010000765.1:0-8032 GCA_035316905.1 Chryseolinea sp.
CCGAAATTGAAGAGATCGGTGCTGTATTTTGCGCGATTGAGAACATGTATCTCACAGCAACAGCTTACGGTGTTGGATGTTACCTCAGCACGGGAGGAATAACTTATTTCGAAGAAGCGAAAGAATTTTTCGGACTTGGACGTGAAGATAAGCTACTCGGTTTCTTCAATCTTGGTATGCCTCGCATTGATTTGCCAGTGAGTAAAAGAAAACCGATTGAAGATAAAGTGGTCTGGGTCAACTAATGCTATGTTAAGGTTGAAATGACGTTTGACTCAGACTGTGAGCTTCTTCGAAGAAGGGAGCTTTTGAAATCAGAAAAGAAATGCATTTTATCGCAGAGGGAATGCAAATGCATCAACAGGACTCATTCGTGAACAGCACAGGGAGACTGGTTTGCGCTAACTTGATAGTGCATCTGAGGCGCGGAGGGCGCAGACAGCAGTTCTGATCGGTTGCAGTCCGCGCAAGCTTGGTCATAGGTAGTCAAAACCTTCTGCAAAAAAGAAAGGTCTGATACCCTAAATCCAAGCAAGGCGCGACTACGCCCCATGGGACCTGCGCTTTGCGGCCTTGCGAATTAGGTACGTTTTCAAGATAAGATGAATGAACCTCCCTGTGCTTCGTACGAGGAAGTCGCTGTGATGCATTTATAATCCTTTGCGTTAAATGTATTTGTATTGGGCTATAAACAAGCAATCTCCAGCCTGGGTGAACACATTCAATCTTATCCCGTCAAAATAAACTCGCCTTAACACTAGCTTTTTCTCCGACTAAATAAATCATTCCACTTAGTCGTTGTGTGAAAAGTACTTTTATGTTACTCCGTTCAAGGATTGTTGTGATATAGGATTCACTTAGCCTGAGCTTAGGGTAAGAACTTACTTTTTGAATCCATGTACCCGATTGCCATTCATGCAGAATATCGTGAACAATAACGTGGTTCGGGAAATACTCCAGGAAGCAGGTTAAGATTCTAGTCTCATCACTTCGTACCGGAATAAATCTTTGTGCTCCATTCAGCTCTGCAATCAATTCACGAAATGAGATGACCAGTTTTCCTTCGGGGTTAAGACGGTCTGAAATCTTCACCAGCAATTCTTCCACATGATCATTTGATTCAAGATGAGTGATCGTATCTCCCATGCAAACAATCGCATCAGCATTTCTTTCGAAGTGCTTCAGAAAATTGATCGCGTCATCACAAACTATCGTGACGTTCAGATCTTTTTTGTTGATGGTCAACTCATCAAGCAGCTGCTTGTTAAAATCGACTGCAATTACTTCAAATCCAAGCTTGGCTAAAGAGACGCTTTGCAAGCCATTACCTGCACCGAGATCAATTGCCAGATTATTGAATTTTGGTGTGATCTCGTTTCTGATAAAAAAGTCCTCCTGTATTAACTGTTTTTCACTGAAGTCGCCAACCATCCAGGAATAGAAGTGTGCTAGATGATGAGCGTAGTGATCTTTTGCGGTCATAATCTTCTAAACGGCAGGATAAAATTGCGGTTTCTCGCGGACGTTATTTCAGTACTGTATGGGAGACGAATACTGTGCTTTTAAAAATGCACTTTAACTCCCTACAAAGCTGTACAACTTCGTAATCATCTGCAGTGCCTTGTTGCGGAGCCTCGTTCTGGTACGGTTTTAGTAATTTCACTTCAAATCTCAACGTTATGAAAACATTCGGTTTCGTCGTTTTTGGTCTCTTGTTATCATTTGTTACCACGGCACAGGTTACAGGAAAAATGTTCCCTGATATGGAAGCCGAAACGGTCGAAGATAAGAAGGTAAAGCTTCCACAAGAGGTAAAGGGCAAGTACACTCTGCTGGGACTTGCATATTCCAAAAAATCCGAGGAGGAGCTCAATTCCTGGTTTCAACCCGTATTTGACAAGTTCATTCAAAAAACAGGCGGTGTGTTGGCTGGATTTAGCTACGATGTCAACGTCTATTTCATTCCGATGTTCACGGGGGTAAACGCCGCTGCAACCGGTACAGCGAAGAGAAAAGCATTAAAGAATATTGACCCTCAGCTGTTGCCTTACGTTCTTTTTTACAAAGGCGAATTGAAGCCTTACAAAGACGCCCTTGATTTTGAGAAAAAAGACATTCCATATTTTTTCGTACTCGACCCCGAAGGGAAAATTGTCTTTGCAACATCCGGGAAGTATACTGATGCAAAAATGGACAAAGTAGAAACCGTGATGGAATGACGGTGAAATATTGACGAATTCCATTTATCTTGAATCGTCAATTTATCTGAATGCATTTCCTGAGTTTGTTATCTCTTGCACTCGCCCCCGGGTGTGCTATCATACTTTACATTTACTTAAAGGACAAGCATGAACGAGAGCCGCTTAGCCTGTTGGTTGTCAGTTTCATCTACGGTTGTATAAGCACAATCATTACCCTTTCTATCAGCTATCCAATCAATCTTTTCATTCTTACAAAAGAAGACGACGTCATTGAACAATTCTATAACGCCTTTTTTAAAGTAGCGCTCATTGAGGAATTCAGCAAGTTCATCTTTGTCCGGTTTGTTCTCTATAATAACAAGAACTTCAATGAACCGTTTGATGGAATCGTCTACGCTGTGATCGTTAGCATGGGCTTCGCAACGATTGAAAACATCATTTATGTCTTTCAGTATGGGTTCACTACTGGCATATTGAGATTATTTACCGCGGTGCCCGCACATGCTGCCTTTGGAATCCTCATGGGATATTTCCTGGGCAAAGCAAAATTCACCCACCGGAAAACCTTCCAATTAAGTGTTGCAGCATTACTGATACCAAGTCTGTTCCATGGAACGTACGACTACTTTTGGTTTATCTCTTACGTTCCCGGAATCTGGACGGGAGCAATTATTTCGTTGACTGCAGCACTTTTTCTTTCAAGGAAAGCGATAAGATTGCACCAACAAGCATCGCCCTTCATAGTTCAAGTGAGGCCTGAGGATAAGGAAAATAATCTACCTTGACAATCTGCGGTCACTTCAGTTTTTTCATTTCCAGGCTCTTTTTAAAATAGCCCTTTTCGATTAGTCGTACCAGTTGTTTGGGGGAGGGATCAATTTGATAAAGCTTTTCACCATTGATCTCAATGGAGTCGACCTTTATTTCTTTCGACACTCTGCCTAAGAATTCTTTAAATGAAATGCCTTCTTCCTCCATGGTCATATACACGATGTCGCCATTGCTGTCTTGCTTGATTACTCGCAGGAGCCATTCAGGATTTTCATTGATGCTGATAAAATAATAGCCCTTGAATTTTTTCAGAACCAGACTATCGCCCAAGTTGCTTCCCTTCTTGTCGCTTGCAACAAGGTAGCCTTTTGAATTTACGATGAGAGTATCGGTAGCGCCGTCCTTTTCATCTTTTAGAAGATAGGACCCTACGAGTGCCTCAGGAATCTCCTTAAGGATTTTCTTTCCTCGAGGCTGTGGTTCTTTAAAGGTAATTTCCTTACAAGAAAATAGTGCGAAGAATACGGAGGCAAAGACGAGCTTTCTCATTTACTTGGGGGGCGTATGTATAAAGGTAACGAACCAGCCGGAAGATTCTAATGCAAACGCAGGGCTTCCTCGATATCTTTTAGCAGGTCATGCTTGGCCGTTGTGACATCCTCATTGATTTCGCTTGCAACCTGAATTCTTAGAGCGCGAAGGCCAATTGCACCGGGCAATTCCTCGAGCTCAAGTTCTTCAATATCGCTTGTAATAAGCTTCTTGCCGATAAGGAACTGGAAATAGCGTCTGTATTCATCCTCAACTTTAGCCTGGTTATAAACGATCGCGATCTTGCCTGGCTGAGTCAGTCTTTCTCCCGTATTTTTTATATAGGCTTTGTCGATGCGTTTCTTAACAATTTCATACCGGATGTCATAAGCTCCATCGACATCAAATTGTTTTTCGTCAGGACGGAAGCGAATAGAAATCGGTTGATCGTGTACAAGTATTAGTTGGGTGATGTCGAGGTTATTTTTAAGTTTTGGTTTTAAGACTTCCATCTTACGATGAATTTCAACCATCGTCATTAGCTGCCAGAGATGAAAATTCTTGAGGTAGAACGAATCGAAAGTTTTGCCCTTCACTAAAGAGGTTCCGAGATAGAGAGTAAATTCAACTCCGTCCGTTTTGTACTTTTCAAAATAATGCGGAAACATTTCCTGCGCGCTTTCTTCGGCCTCATCCAAATGGTTAGTGATCATTTTATTTATCATCCCGAGGCTTTCCTCGAAAGATTTTCTGCGCTTATAGACCACACCGAAAACGGGATCGAGGTGTGAACGATACTTTTGAACATACTTTTCAAGAAGGTCGTCGTCCTCAAAATGTTCAACAAGCGGATTTATTTCCGACTTCAGAAACTCAATGACGCCAGTCTCGTCACCGGACGCCAGTCCACGGTTGATTTTTTTCAATTGTTCTTCCGTTTTGAACATCACTTCTTCAACAACCGGAAGTTTTTTAACTGCATAGATCTTCTGCAGCAAGTCCTTTGCAAGTTTCAGATTCTGTTGAAAGTCCTTTTGAATTGCAGTGTTGCGCTCTGTAGACGAATTGCGGACATCCGCAAGACCAAACATCGGATAAACATCTTTGAAAACAATTTCTTCCATGGCCTCCGTATCATCATGCCTTCTCCTATTAAGGAGATTCACACCTGCTTCGAAAAAGCGCCATTGAACACTTGGGTGAATAGATGTACATTCTTCCTGGATAAGTGCGCGCACTTCCGTAGACATCTCTTCTTTTACACGTTTCACCGCCGCAGTAAACATGGGCAGTACATTCTCAACTCGGTTGGCACTTATTGGATTCAGCTTTCCAGGGGTTGAAGTCGCAAGCTCCAGCATACCAATGGTTTCGCCATCGTCGACCAGCGGCGCGAGCAAGATATTGTTTATTCCATTCGCTAAAAGGGTCGCTTCTACTTTTGAAGGAAACGGATATTCATTCAGGTTCTCAACAGTAACATACCGTTTTTCCATCCAGCTCCTCTCGTAGACAGACCCTGTAAAATCATCACATGGCCTCTTGTTGACAGGTTGCGCTGCAAGGCTGTCCCAGCACTCAGTCGCACCGTTATTAAGAATGAGATTGTTGCTGGGGTCGAGATATGCAATGCCGAGCCTCATCTCAGGTATTTCGAACAATGCTCGCAGTTTTTGTTGGATGATTGCAAAGCTTTCCTTTCGGATCACCGCATTCTTTTCAAGCAGGTCATATTTAATTGATGACAACATTTCCTGCTCGGTTACATCGACAAGCCGAAGCACCATGAAACCGTGAAATTCATAATCCTCCGGGCGAACATACTGCATCCACAGATCGACATCGTACACCTTTTCCATCAAGAAATTGATGACGTGTTTTTCGATTGGTTTTGGCGGAGTCGTTGCTATGATCTCCAGGAACTTCGAGTTGATATCCACCTTGTATACCTGGTCTAAACCCGTGGATGGATTCTTTATTGTAAACAAGATCGGTTTTTCGAACGCCATCTTCACGTTATGAAACTTCTCAAGGATCATCAGACAGGCTTTCACCGTCTTTCCCAAGGTCATTTCATTGTTAGGAAGATTTGTAACAACCTGTTCGTCGAGTTTGTCGAAGTTCAATGTTCGCTCGAAAGCACGCGTACTGTACAATGATTTGAACTTAAACGGAAGTATTGCTGCTGCGCGATCTGTATCCTGGCCGGCAGGAGGTACAACCGCGCTCATAAGAAAATTGATGAGCGCTCTATGTTTATCAAGGATCGAAAGATCTTTTATTGGCTCGCGGAGTTCGGGAGCATCCTGAATACCTTTAAGTAGTTCCTTTGCGAAAGCGGGCACTTCTCCATTAATGATTGCTTGCTCCCAATACTCAATCAACAGCCTAAGGTTGAGAACAGACCGAAACGGAAATTCGTTATGAATCGTAGAATTATGCATGGGCCCGTAATTTAGATGTGGTACTAGAACGAGAAATTTAAAAGATGAGTTTTACTATTAAGACGGATGTGTTGTAAATTTAGTGTGAGAAAGGACAAATCGCCATTGACACTGTTCCTGGGGGGTTCCAACCTTTGAATATGACAATGTGTCTATGGGATTGAAATGAAGCCTATGAAAACGTGCAGAAAGCCTATTTTTTTGATTGTTTTGGCCGTATTGTTTGGATGTGATCCTTCTTCAGATACAAATGGCATCATGGTATTCTCGTACAGTTTTGATTTTGGTGCGAGTCAGGACAATTGGGAGGTTGACTTTACAGACTTTCCGGCGGGGGTAGATTCCAGTTCCTACGAATTAAAATTTGCCTATACCGATCGTCCGTCCAACCTCGGCAACCAAAAATCGCTGATGATGTCCGGCAATAACCAAAGCGATGACCTTTTCATGTTCATGAAGAGGAAGATAACCGACCTTACTCCCAATACGGACTACACTCTAGTTTTTGAGGTAGAACTTGCCTCAAATGCACCAAAAGGATTGGCCGGTATTGGGGGAGCTCCTGGGGAAAGTGTCTTTTTAAAGGCTGGCGCAGCAAGTACAGAACCCAAAAGGGTTATCGAAGGCAATCAATATGCGTTGAACGTCAATAAAGGAAACCAAAGCGATCCTGGCGAGATGACCACAGTACTGGGTGACATCGCTGTTTCATATGACACGCAGGAGTATGCGTTGATCAACCGAAACAGTGCCGGAAATACGCCATTTATTGCTCGAAGCAACAGCAATGGAGAGATCTGGCTCGTCATAGGTACTGATTCAGGATTTGAAGGCACAACCACGGTATACTACACCAGAATAAACGTGGTGTTTAGCGCAACCAATTAACGCCCTTTAGTTAAAGTTTTCTTGCTCGCGGATTTCTTTTTTGTTTCCCTACCTATCCTATTGTCGCCACGTAAGATCAGTTCACAAGCTCGTATTACCATCTCTTCGAAATCGTTAGCATCATCGGGTAAGTTCTGCCAGTTGCTTTCCTTACCAAAAACACTTATCGGCCGCATCGATGGGAATATTACTTTTAAAGAGTCGTGAAATTCCTTGTTAGTAGCAAGCCAAACGCCGTTATCCCCAATCGAATTCTCTTTCTTCCTTAAAATCAATACAATTTTATTGTGTACATAAAGTGCGAAGCAACCGAACATAGGTCGAATCTCAACATTTACAGAATAAAGTTGCTCCAAAACAAATTCAAATGGGATTGTAGCTTTCTTCTTCATTTCATATTCATTAACCGAAAAACCGGTCTGTTGATTTCATTTCAAACTATTTAGACTGCCTTTAAAGGGAATTGTTTGATCCTCGTTTATTAACCAGACGCACATAAACAATTTAGTGTAAGGTTACCGCTGGTTTTCAAAGGTATTGCAAAAACAACACGTCTAGTTTTGTCGAGCAAAAATCACGAACCCTTTATGAATTTGAAATTTAACCGCGTTCTATTACTGCTTTCACTTCTTGCAACACCGGCATTCAGCCAGGAGCAGGCTTCCGACGAGGACCTTTATGAATTGTCTCTTGAAGAATTAATGAATGTGCCGATTAACTCCGCTTCCAAGAAGGACGAAACGTTATTCGATGCACCTCTTTCCAGCTATACAATCACCAAAGCCGACTTAGATAAGTCAGGGGCCACTTCTATTATGGAAGCCCTTAGGCTCGCTCCTGGTGTAATTGTTCGTGAGCAGGCCAATGGCATGTACGACATTCATATAAGGGGTTTGGAAAACCTAACGAGAACGAACGGTACCTTCTTGAAGACCAACTCGTACACGCTCGTTATGGTGGATAACAGGCCCGTATTTAACCATGGCCTGGGAGGAACAAACTGGGAGTCACTTTCAATCGATATTAACGACGTTGAGCGCATTGAAATCGTGCGTGGCCCTTCGTCTCCATTGTTCGGGCCAAATGCCGTAACAGGTGTAATAAACATAATCACCAAGCGTCTTGGCGATTCAAAGACTATCGCGACAGCGACTGTGCAAGCTGGTTCGTTAGGGACAGCGATCGCGAACGCAAGCG
>DATHIE010000766.1:0-2560 GCA_035316905.1 Chryseolinea sp.
CGGTTTTCTCGGATCACGTCAACAGGTGATAGCAGGACTGCAATACCGCTTCGGATTATAAGCCAGTCGATTCTAGGCGACTTTCATCTTTTTCTTCCGCTTCTTTTTAAGAAAGCGCTGGCATCTTGCGTTTTCGATATACGTCATGTACGCTGACCCGGCGATGGCCAGTATCATTAGCGTGAAGAGGTACGTGAGATTCATTGAGTTTTTTCTTTTCTTTTTTTTCGTTACAGGGCAAGGATCATACCTGATTTAGGGTCCTTCTCCAACCAAAGCAGAGACCTCAAGTTGATGGCTTGGTGTCTTCTTTCCTCAGCTGTGATGACAAAGCTATACAGCCCATCCATCAAATACAGTTTCTTTTGGCTGCGAAACTTACTTTTGAAAGGTATCTGGAAGCTTCAACGATTTATAGGCACTCAATACAATAGGTAACCGGAGGTTTAAATGCCACCGTGCAGCAAGGGCCCTTGCAAAGCGAACTTCGAATGGGTTGAATCCTCATCAGAAGTATGAAAAGTCGCCGAGCTGGGTCCCGGTGATTAGAAACAAATGTTTTGCGACTTGGGATTGACGACGAGTCAGAGGATGGTAAACGGGACATGACTTTCAAAAAAACTCTAAATATTTATCCTTCCTGTTATCAGGCTAATCTTACGAAAGGGCCTGCGGAGAGGGATTGTCTTTCATTTTGAGTTTGTCTTCAGGCAACGGTACGAATTCGCGGTTGTCATTCGGAGGCAAAATTATCCGGCCCTCCTTCCAGTCTGCTTTAGCTTGTTCAATTCTTTCTTTTCTGGAGGATACAAAGTTCCACCAGATAAACCTTTCACCAAGCGGCTCGCCACCCAAAAGCAGAAGCGTTGCGCCATCCTTTGATCGGATTATGGGATCAGCTCCTTTGCTGAACACAAGCATTTTGCCCGTGGCATAGGTACGATTATCAACTTCAATGCTCCCCTTCACAACATAAATAGCGCGTTCAGAATGTTCATGAGGTAAACCAAACGTTGCTCCGCCGTCAAGGACCGCATGCATGTAGAAAAGAGGCGAGTGTGTCGTTACGCTGTTTTTAAGTCCGTAAGCATTGCCAGCTACCAGCCGCATCCATACACCGCTGTCGGTATAAATTGGGAGCTGTTCAGGTTTGTAGTTATCAAACGTAGGATTTGCTTCTTCATCTTTTTCGGGAAGTGCAACCCAAGTCTGAATCATCTCCAGACCGCCAGCTAACGCGGACGGATCTTCAAAACGTTCCGAATGTGATATTCCTTTGCCCGCCGTCATCCAGTTTACTTCGCCGGGACGGATCACTTGTTGAACACCGAGACTATCACGATGAGTAACTTGTCCATCGAACAAATAGCTTACTGTTGACAGACCAATGTGCGGATGCGGTAATACATCCATCGTCGCGGCCGTTTGTGGTTGAATGTTTACGGGACCTGCGTGATCCATAAAAATGAATGGACCAACCATACGCCGCATTCTGAATGGAAGTATTCTTCTAACCTCCATACCGGGCGCGAGAGATGCTGTACGCGACTCAATGACTATGTCAAGCATTCGACGAGGGTCTTTAACATTGTACCGACCCTAAGTTAGGACTTAAAATCAAATGAGTTAAAACAACTATCGCGACAGTCTGTTGATTGTCGCGATAATGAAGCTGCTAAAGCGCAACTGTGCCTACTCTTTTCGCTGATTGATGGGTTTACCGTCCTTATCAAAAAAATGTAAACTGGAAACTTCACCAACGGTGACCTCAACTGCATACTCATCTTTATTTCGATGTTTGAAGTAGGTCTTAATGCCTTTGAAGTCATTTCCCTGAACAACTTTTCGTACCTCCTCCGGGACCTGGCGCTGAGGAATCCTCACCATGTCCTGAAGCATGCTTTGTTGGAGATCTCGAGGTGACTGTTGCAACGCGGGGTCACCCTCCACCGGTACGCGAGTAGTGTCCTGTGCGAAAGCCAAACTGCTTACTGCCATTACGGCGATGGTCAAGATGATCTTGGCATTCATTTTTTTGTGGTTTTTCCTATAACAAAGGACAAAATTGTGCCAAACGAGTTTTAGGGTTTTATGGTCGTTATACCGTTAGACTGAACACTCGTTGAAGAAATTTCTCCACAAAATGAAGCAATCACATTGCTGAATCGTGATTTGCAAAACAAACGCGTCACCAATAGCAATTCTAAGAAAATCAGGTGAAAACGAACGTGTGGTGATGTGGGCAGGGAGAGCCAGTCTATAAGTATTCCCTCCATGATTGTCGATTGCGATCTGAATACTGACAACATTATTTATTCGTATAAGGCCGAAGCGAAAAATGGTTGCCAGTTAGATGTTGAAATCGAGACGCATCACGCGATCCGGACAAAAAAATTTCATTGACACCAAACGGTGATGACATCAATGAGACGTTTGACTTTGGTCATATCAACCTTTATTCTCCTAACGAATTGATTATTTACAACAGGTGGGGCGAAGATGTGTGTAGCTACAATGGGGATTGGAAAGCGGATGGTTTACCCGCTGGCGTTTACTACTA
>DATHIE010000767.1:0-4113 GCA_035316905.1 Chryseolinea sp.
AACTGGTATCTCGTTTTCCAAGACTGTGAGCGTTGCTGTTGTACTTGTCGCACTACCAGTCGAGTTCGACACTACCACACTGTAGCTCCCGTTATCTCCAAGACCTGAGCTCGCAAACGTCAACGTTGAATTGATCGCGCCGGGAATATCAGTTCCATTCTTCTTCCATTGATACGATAAAGGTGTACTTCCCAGCGCGGTAACACTGAGTGTTGCTGACTGGCCTTCCGCCACAGTTAAGGTGATTGGTTGGTTTGTTATAAACGGGGCAGTCGTGTTGTTGTAAACGATCTTGTATACAGCACCATTAGTTCTGCTCAGATAATACAAGTTCCCGTCAATACCCGTTGTGATAGCCAATCCATCACCTGAGATAGCGGTGGCAAATGAACCTCGGACTGGCGCCGCGGACAGGTCAAGAGTATTAATCCAATCATTACAAAGATCCTGGAAGAAATATCTCTCAACATACATAGCGGGATAGTTTGTTGTCGTGGGGCTGAAAAATGTGCCACCCACAATAGCACATCCTCTTCCGTCGCCGCTTCCATGTTGGTAAACATATATGGGATTGGTAAAATTTGGATAGGTACCTTGATTAAATGTGCCTTCTGTGGTTGGCCAACCGAAATTCTTACCACTTGTCGTCGCATCATCTATCTCTTCCCAGTTGTCTTGACCCACATCGTTTACGAGAATTCTGCCCGTAGTCGGATGTATCGAAAAAGTGTATGGGTTCCTCAGACCGTAAGCCCAAACACGCTGGCGTTGCTCGCTACCGGTTGTAAAAGGATTACCCGCGGGTACGCTGCCATCTTTATTTATCCTTAACAATTTGCCGTGATAGGTATCTAGGTTTTGTGCATTGGAGGCCGTAGCGTTTTCGCCAATGGCTATATAAAGTTTGCCATCTTTGCCAAAGTGCATAGCGCCTCCGTTATGGTTCGTCGCGCCGCTGAGTGGATCAAGTTCAAGCACAATCGACTCACTCCCTGCCAACACAACATCTCCGTTTGCTGTAAACCGGCTGATACGGTTATGTGGTGGCGAACCCGGTACGGTGTAGTAGAGATAGATGTAATTGTTTGATTGGAAGTCGGGATCGAAAGCTATTCCCAATAAGCCGCGCTCGCCGGTTGAGCTGACAGTTAGGGAAACGAAAGGAGTTGGCAAAAGAGAATTGTTTTTTATCACACGCAACGCTCCAGCCTGTTGCGCAACAAAAATACGTCCGTCTGGCGCGAAAGCTATCGCAGTAGGATTGCTGATTCCATTGCTAACCAGAACCTGGCCGAAATCGGAAGGATACGTTTGGGCTCTGGAGAAATCAAAACCAGTCAATAGAATTAGTATGGCCGTTAGAACGCGAAGAGAAGCAAAGGTAGTAGCAGTCGGCATTGACAGAATTCGCATTATTCTATTAATATACGCAATCTAATATCCATACGAGTGGAGGGCAAATTGTTAAATCGCCGGAATGGTCAAACCTTCCGACTAAAGGCCCCTGCACGAACGTTTTTTTGCAGTGACAAAAGTTTTTTGTTGAATAGACTGGTCAAGATAAGATTTGAACAAAATTTCTTGGGCGGCATAGTGTCATTTCATCCGATTTCAGGATTTGTTTTTGCACCCGGCCGTGCGTTGTACTTTTTTGGGTTCGATTCGCTTGTAAGTGTGTGGGATAAATCAGTATTTGTATGAGATGAAGGTTCTTCTCATAGGATCGGCCCTTTTTTTTGGCGTCCTGCTTTCCACACCCTGTTTTGCCGTTGAGCAAGACAGCGCCGCCTTGCGCCTCCGCGCCGTTCATGCTTACAAACTTTTCCTTGCGAAACCGGATTCCTCTATTGCTATAGCCACTTCGATTTTGAATACTGCCCTTGATGAAAAAAATGATTATATCGAAGGATACTGCTATTTTATTTTATCGAAAGCTCATTGGGCAAAAGCAAATTACAGGCTTAGCACCGAGTTTGGTTTTAAAGCTCTCAGGATCTTCGAAAATTCCACGTATTTCTACCTGTGGGGTGAAACTTTACTTGCGCTCGCCCGAACCCTAACCGATCTCAAAAATTTCAGTCAGGCAGGCGCCTATCTCAATCGCGCTATGGACCTTGCAGTTGCCCACTCAAATGAAGCGCTTCAGGCCGACGTTTTCAGAGAGCGATCTTTCCTGCTTCTTGAACAAAAACAATATGATTCCGCTCTTAGCTATTCTAACAGGGGGATAGCATTTTATGAATCCGTACACGACTCTTTAAACGCAAGTATCCTCTACGGACGAAATGCCAGAATTTATTTTTCCTTGAAAGACTACAAGAAAAGCATTGTGTTCAATCAAAAGGCTTTGCAGATAGATAGCCTCGTCGGAAACATGCGCGCGTTGGGCGTATCCTATTTTCAAACTGCACAAGATGACTACTACTTACACAATATCGACCGGAGTATTAAGTATTTGAATAAATCAATTGAGCTCACTGGAGCTATTGGCTATCTTAATATACAGTTAAGGGCGCGCAATCTATTGGCGGAAATTTACTTCAACCAGGGCAACCCAGTGCAAGCGTACAAGGAGCTCAAACTTGTGAATCAGTTGAAAGACAGTATTTATGGCGCTGAACGTAACGGGCAGATCCAGGAAATGCAGGCATTATATGAGTTGGGGAATAAGGAAAGTAAAATCAAGCTACTCGAACATGAAAATGCTCTCAAACAGCAACAGGTGACTAATCAACGTTCATTTACCATTTTTCTTCTCGTTAGCATTGTACTCTTGCTTTTGTTGATATTCGTTTTAGGGCGTCTTCGTGTGATTCAAAAGAGAGCGAACCATGTGCTTGAAATCAAAAACAGGGCGATCGAACAGCAGAAGGAAGAAATGGAGGTTCAGGCAGAAAGTCTTCAACAGCTTAACCGGCTCAAGTCAAAACTCTTTTCAGTTATAAGTCACGATCTGCGCGGTCCAATTGGCAATCTGCAATCTCTGCTTGAGTTACTAACAAACAGAGTTATGGTTCCGCAGGAATTCTTAGCGGTGTCTGATAAGCTAAAGGCTAACCTGGACGTCACGCAACGAACTTTGGAAAATCTCTTGAACTGGTCCTTAAGTCAGATGGAAGGAATCAAAACGGAGCATGAAACAGTCGACATAAAAGGCGCAATCGAAGAATCATGCCGACTAATGGAAGAGGTTGCAAAAAGAAAAAATGTGACGTTGGAAAACCTCACGAAGGATCCCATTCGCGTGGTTGCCGATCCAAATCAGCTTCAGCTTATTTTGAGAAACCTAATCCATAATGCCATTAAGTTCTCTAAAGCGGACGGAAGTGTATTGATCTCTGCTTCAGCGGACGGCCAACTTTGTATCGTTCGCGTGAAGGATTTTGGGATTGGAATGACGAAAGTTGAGATCGGAATGATCATGGCGTCTCAGGAATACTTCACCCGTGCAGGAACACAGCAAGAAAAAGGTACAGGCCTCGGGTTGCTACTTTGCAAGGAATTTATCATGCGTCACGGTGGAACTCTTAACATTGACAGCGTACCTGGCAAAGAAACAACAGTATCTTTCACGTTGCCAATAGCCGAATAGTTATCAAGCGAATTTTAACTGGAAATACGCACAGGGAATTCAAAAGGTCCGGTTCATAACGAATTCCTGCTGACGGATCCGTTCTCTCGGGGCGAGTTCACGCAGCTTCAAATTTTCGGGTAGCGTTTGAGGATCTCCCGGGTATCCAACGGCAATAAAAACGCCGATCTCATAATGATCGGGAATATTCAATTGCTTAACGGTCCTCTCATGATGAAAGCCAGCCATCTGTCGGACCTGCAAGCCTAGCTCGACCGCCTGGAGTGACAAGAATGAATTGGCGCCCCCGAGATCATACATGGCATATGAGTTGACACCAGTAAAGTGAGTAAAATTTTTGCGGGCGAGACTCAGTATTAAAAGAGGCGCATCTTTCGCCCATATCTTATTGCCTTCATTTAGACAACTGAAAAGTTTATTCCACAGCTCATCCTGATCACGCGTAGCATAAATATAAATCCAAGGCTGCTCGTTCGTACTTGACGGAGCCCAGCGCGTCGCTTCGAACAGTGAACTTATCC
>DATHIE010000768.1:0-7490 GCA_035316905.1 Chryseolinea sp.
GGGCACTAAGTTTGCACAACGATCACAAAGAGAAAGGCCTAGTGGACTTCGTGGTTCATGTGGACTTTGTGACCTAAACTGTCTGGTAAAAGGAAAGTGCTGACATCCTAAATCCAAGCAACGCGCGACTACGCACATTGAGACCTGCGCTTGGCGCCCTTTGCGCATCAGGTGAGCTTTATCAGCTAAGATGAATGAACCTCCCTGTGCCGGGCACGAAGAAGTCGCAGTAAGCAATCAAAACCTTTGCGTGAAAAAGGTATTACGAACAACCTCCAGCCTGGGCGAAACATTCAATCGTAAAACAATAAACCTTACAGTGTCACTAGTCACAATCTGGCCAGACTTTCTTCAAGCGCCTTTATTTTCGCTTCCGCGTCTGCCTTCTTTTTTCGTTCCATCTCGATAACCTTTGGTGGTGCGCTTGACACAAACTTTTCGTTGGATAATTTCTTGTCCACTGAAATCATAAAGCCACGCTGATATTCAAGATCTTTAAGGATAACCTCGCGTTCTTTTTCCGCGTCGATCTTACCTTCCAGAGGAACAAAAAATTCGGTTGACTTAACCATGAAGCTGGTAGCGTTGTTGATTTTCTGTGAAGCGACTTCGATTTCGCTTACGTTGGAAAGCTTTTGTATGATTGAGCGGAACGATCTGAGCAACGATTGATCATTTGAATTCACCTTTAGCACGAGCGCTTCCTTCGGCGACATCCCTTTGGTGTTTCGCGTGTTTCTAATTTCCGTGATCACGTCGAATGCAAAAACAGCTTCAGCAAGAATATCGTTATTATACTCTTTCGGGATTGGCCACGCAGCTACAATGATGCATTCCCGATCCTTTCTTTCCTTCAACTCGTTCCACAGCTCTTCTGTTATAAAAGGCATGAAGGGATGAAGCACCTTAAGTACATCTTCAAAGAAGCCGATCGTTCGTGAATAAGTTGTTTGATCAATGGGTTTGCCAAATTCAGGCTTGATCATTTCCAGGTACCAGGAACAGAAGTCATCCCAGACGAGTTTATATATGAGGTGTAGGGCGTCGCTTATTCTGAATTTACTAAAGTGATCGTCAAGTTCCGCGAGTGCCTGGTTGAACCTAGACTCAAACCAGTCGACCGAAATTCTTGGTCCATCAGCTTGCGTGGTCGACTCTGTAGTCCAACCCTTCACCAGCCTGAATGCATTCCAGATCTTGTTTGCAAAATTCCGACCCTGTTCAATTAGCTTTTCATCATAGAGGAGGTCGTTGCCTGCCGGCGAGCTGAACAGCATCCCGGTGCGTACTGCATCGGCGCCGAATGTGGCGATCAAATCCAACGGGTTAGGCGAATTGCCGAGCGACTTCGACATTTTCCTTCCCAGCTTGTCACGAACGATACCCGTTAGGTACACATTCTTGAATGGCATCTCACCACGGTACTCATATCCGGCAATAATCATCCGTGCAACCCAGAAGAAAAGTATCTCGGGTGCAGTGACGAGATCCTTGGTTGGATAGTAATAGTTAAGATCTTTGTTCCCTTTATTTCCATCCTTGAAAACTGTCGTGTCAAAGACTGCGATCGGCCACAGCCAGCTTGAAAACCATGTATCCATAACATCAGCATCCTGCGTAAGCGCAGGGGTTGCCGTTGTTCCCTTCTGTTCCTTGTACAACCTAATGGCTTCTTCTTCTGTCTTCGCGACCACATGATCTCCTTCCGCGTCGTACCACGCTGGAATGCGATGCCCCCACCAAAGTTGACGTGATATACACCAATCGCGTACGTTGGACATCCAGTGATTATAGGTGTTCTTGAATTTCGACGGGATCAGCTGAATATCGTCGTTCATTACGTGCGCATGCGCGGGCCGGGTGATCTCTTTCATTTTCAGGAACCACTGCAGGGACAGCCTCGGCTCGATAACAGCGTCGGTTCTTTCGGAAAACCCTACGTTGCTTTGGTAGTCTTCAACCTTGGTGAGATATCCTTTTTGCTCCAGTTCTTTTGCAATCTTCTTGCGCGCTACGAAACGATCATCTCCGACAAAGATTTTCGCCTTCGCGTTTAGCGTTCCATCTTCGTTTAGTATATCAATGACTTCCAGGTTGTGCTTCTTTCCGAGCTCATTGTCATTCATGTCATGGGCCGGAGTCACTTTCAAGCAACCTGTTCCGAAATCCATAGTCACATATTCATCCTCGATAATTGGAATTGCCCGGTCGATCAGCGGTATGATCGCCTTTTTACCCTTGAGATGTTTGTAACGTTCGTCATTCGGGTTAACACAGATTGCCGTATCAGCCATAATAGTCTCGGGCCGTACAGTTGCGATCGTGACAAAATCCCCTTGGCTGCCTTCTATAGCGTATTTAATGTAGTATAATTTCGATTGAACGTCCTTATGTATAACCTCATCGTCTGATAGCGCCGTTTTGCCCATAGGATCCCAGTTGACCATACGAAGTCCACGGTAGATGTTACCCTTATTGTACAGGTCAATGAACACATCAATAACAGCCTCATAATAATCGGGGTCCATCGTGAATGCTGTTCGTTGCCAATCACAGGAGGCTCCCAATTTCTTTAGTTGTTCAAGGATAATACCGCCGTACTTTTCCTTCCATTCCCAGGCATACTTCAAGAATTCTTCACGTGTGAGATCAGATTTTTTAATTCCCCTTTCGCGAAGCATGGCGACGACCTTAGCTTCCGTAGCGATTGATGCATGGTCGGTACCGGGAACCCAGCATGCTTCTTTACCCTGCATTCTTGCCCTCCTGATGAGGATATCCTGAATGGTGTTGTTCAGCATATGTCCCATATGAAGTACTCCAGTCACGTTGGGTGGAGGAATCACTATGCAATAGGGTTCTTTGTTCTGGTCTGGCTCGGAATGAAAGAATCCATGCTCCATCCAGTACTGGTACCACTTATTCTCTACATCGGCCGGATTGTATTTTGTCGATAGCATGTGACGCGTTTAAATTCTCAAATTCCACCCTTCAAACTCTATAAAATAACCCTTCAGGGACCTGCCAAGGAAGGGAAAATGGTCATTTTTCGGGCAAAAATAAAGAAATCGGCCTTAAAACCGAATTTATTACGGGCTCGCCATCTACCTTCTTGCACTTCGGCGTATGTATGGGCCTAATCGTCTATGGAAGCTTTATCTATCCCCCAAGAGAGGAACTCCATTCAATGGAAGCAGTTGTGGAGTTTGGCTGCACTGTACGGTTCGATCGTTATTGGTTGGATCGCCTATCAAAACTACCAGCCTAAGTTGCTGGAGAAATTTGAGTTCACAGATTTTTCATTTGCCCTAATGGTGTTTCAAGGAATCATCCTTGTCGTAACACCGCCGATTGCCGGACGACTTGGTGACCGTTACCGCTTTATAAAAGGTCATCGCATTCCGATCATCACGGCGGGGATGAGCTTTGCTGCAATGGTATTTATGGCCGTTGCCTTCACGTTGTTTAGCAACCCCGGCGAGATATTCAAGTGGGTACTTCCTATACTTATCGTCTTCTGGCTAATTGCCATGAGCATTTTTACAAGTCCCGCGTTGTCAACTCTGGAACTATTCACACCGGTGGATAAACTGCCACGCGCCATGGCTATCCTCACGATCGTAGCAAACCTGATTTATGCAATCGAACCTATTATTGTTGACATCATAGATTACATAGGCGCCCCGTTGACATTTTTCGCGGGTGGTACCGTAGTTTTCATTTCGGGTTATGCCCTCAAGAAAAATTCATTGACACTTTTCAAACTAAGTGACAACAAAGAGAACGACCGGCCAATAGCGGCAATCACACTTGATACACAAAAATCCCGGTTTGTTTACATATTCTTCCTCGGACTTGCGCTGGGATTACCAACAACGATCATGTTCAACATATTTCCGGATCTTTTGAGTGCAAGGCTCGGAGATGCTTTGAGCGGAATGAGTGGTAAGGTAATGCTTGTTAATATACTCGTTTTATCCGCCTTGATTTCTTTACCCGTCAGCGGTCTGGTGAATAGGATAGGTCTTCAGCGCTCGTTTTGGGGAAGTTTTGTGCTGATCATGATCTGCGTTATGTCTATCTTCTTTGTTCAGTCAACGGGAATACTACTGGTTATTTGCTTGGCTTTTGCGTTCATGTTCACATCGATTTCAGTGAGCTCATTGCCATTGGCCATGAGCCTTTCGAATTACTATGATAAAGTTTTTTGCGTGGGTGTCTTTTTCAGTGGCGCTGCTGTACCCAGCGGCATACTGGAAGCTATCCAGGCCTTTTAAGATAAAACAAGCAGGGTTGGTTTACGGAATGCGTCGGTCGAGCACACTTGCGGCCGGCCATTCCGGTTTTTTTACTCCTTGGGATCCTGCATTCGGATCCTCCACTGCGCCGGATATAGATTGTTTACCCGACTATCCAGGACATTGACCCAGCCAACAGGAAGGTCATTGAACCGGACCAGCGCAAAGCCCCTTTTGGCACCGCCCCCTTCAATCGCATCCCTTCTCAGAAACCTTAATGCATCCTGAAGATTTAGGTCAATAGTCCTGAAATTTTTCACATTCAATTCTACCGACAATGCAAGAGCATGATCGGGGATGAGCTTGTCATGCTTTACGGCGGCGATCGCGATTCCTGACGAAATGAGATAAAGATTATTTGCCAGCAACTCAATGTCCGTTATCTTATTGGCAGGCAGAGCTTGCACGAGTTGGTCTTTCCGTAGAATGAATGTTTTTTCCTGAGGATGCGCCACCCAATCATGCAACTGATGCACGATCTTTTTTTCAGGCCATACAAATATCTTTCTTGGCTTCGGACGCGCATCACCTTCTGAAAGCTTCCTGACGACAGAGAGGAAAAATCCCTCACCTTTTACGCGATGCGGAAACAACCTGTACCCGTATCCATCATTTTGTATTATTTCCGTCACTCCCCATCGAGGGTCCAGTGTCAGACGAATCGATTCAACGTCTTCGGATTCATGCAGCCATTGAAGTACCTCTTCATTTTCTTGTTCGTTGTACGTACACGTGGAGTAAATCAATATGCCATCGCGTTTTAATGCTGGCCAAATGTCTTTTAAGATTCTTCTCTGGCGATTTGAACACAAAAGAACATTGTCGGGCGACCATTCGTTGAGGGCGTGTGGATCTTTGCGGAAGAGTCCTTCGCCAGAGCACGGTGCGTCAACAACAATGACATCAAAAAAAGCCCCCAGCCGCTGAAAGTCTTTAGGATCATTATTAGTAACAACGGAATTTGGATAGCCCCACTTTATAATGTTTTCTTCCAGGATAGACACTCGTGAACGTATAACTTCATTTGAGACCAGGAGGCTTTCCTTTGAAATCAGACTTAGCAGGTGAGTGGACTTACCTCCTGGAGCAGAGCAAAGGTCAAGCACATTTAAAGCTGCCCCATGATTTGTTGCCTGAAGAACTGCCTGTTCAATAAACATTGAGCTCGGTTCCTGCACATAGTAGCCTCCTGCATGCAACACCGGATCCAGCGTGAAGGTAGGCCGTTCGTCAAGGTAATAGCCGGAAGCAGTCCAGGGAATTTTATGCTGGTAATTTGTTGGAAAACGTTTTTGCGGATTAACCCGAATACTAACAGGCGAGTTCTGTTGGTGTGCCGCCACAAAATTCTCCCATTCTCCACCAAGATGATGGCGCATTCGTTCTTCAAATGTCGGAGGAAACCGTTGGTCGTTCGTCACGCGAATAAAAGAGTAAGTTGGCTACTCATGGGGCCAAGCAAATGCAATATACTTAAGCAGGCCAGACATTCATCTGCAAAAAAGTTGATCCAACCTTAACCTCGGCCCAAGGGATGACACGCGCTTATTAAATGGCTATCTTAGCTGCATGTTATCTCATATAGCTGATACGAACGATCCGGGCTTGAAAAGTTGGGTGGACGTTCCCAGGGACTCGGACTTTCCAATTCAAAATTTGCCATTCGGCATTTTTAAGACGAGGTACCTGTCGCCTGTCGCAGGCGTTGCTATTGGCGACCATGTCCTTGACCTGGTGTATCTTCATGAAAATGGATACCTGGATGGATTAGACCTTCCCGGAGGAATTTTTAATCAAAAGTATCTTAACAACTTCTTTGCATTAGGTAGAAGCAAAGTTGGAGAAGTACGAAAGCGGATTTCTGAGTTGCTCCGTAGTGATAATGATGAGTTGACCTCAAATATTGGTGCGCGTGAAATTGCCCTTATTTCTATGGCAGAAGTACAAATGCTCATGCCGGTTCGCGTGGGCAACTATACGGATTTTTACAGCAGTGAGGAGCACGCCAGCAATGTCGGTTCAATGTTCCGTGACCCTAAGAATCCGCTACTGCCCAATTGGAAGCATATGCCAGTAGCATACCATGGCCGTGCGTCTTCAATAATCGTATCAGGTTCGCCCATAAGACGACCAGGTGGACAAGTCAAGAATGCTGATTCCGAGTTACCAGTCCATTGCCCCTCGCACAAAATGGACTTTGAGCTGGAAATGGCATTCATCACGTGCCGTGAGTCAGCGCTTGGCCATCCTATCCACACAAAAGAAGCAGAGGATTATATCATTGGTTTTGTATTGTTCAACGACTGGTCAGCGAGGGACATTCAGCAATGGGAGTACGTTCCTCTCGGGCCATTCCTGGGAAAGAATTTTGCATCCAGCATTTCTCCATGGGTAGTGACGATGGATGCTCTTGAGCCTTTCAGAGTGGCTGGCCCCCCACAAGTCCCTCACGTGCTTCCTTATTTGGCCTGTGAAGGAGACAAGAACTTTGATATTGTACTTGAAGCATTGCTCCAGCCTGAGGGCAGCGAGGAGGTCGTCGTTTGCCGTACAAACAGCAAGTACTTGTATTGGAATGTCAATCAACAGCTCGCCCATCAAACCGTGAACGGTTGTAATGTACAGGTTGGCGACCTGTATGCGTCAGGGACGATCAGCGGGCCTTCGCCAGGGTCATACGGCTCCTTGCTTGAGCTTTCCTGGAATGGCCAAAAGGTTTTGCACATGCCGGATGGCAGCGAACGAACATTTCTGGCGGATGGAGACACTGTGGTCTTCAGAGGACACGCAATGGCCAGTAATATAAGGATTGGTTTTGGAGAATGCAGAGGTAAGATAGTGGGGGCGTTGTGAATCAAATTTGATCATCGCTTTTTGAAGATATTATGAAGAACAGAATTACTTTTTACCTGTTTTTATTGGCTTTGATTGTATTGGATGCGGTCTTGATAAGAAGTCCAAACCTTATTGGCAAGCTGGGGTTGTGGTTTTATAAGTATCATTATTTAAGAACGTTCCCCAAAGCGTTGTTAACCGTGTCGTTGGTCGTTGGTGTATCAGCAATCATCACCGAGATGGTCCGCTATTTCGTAAAAAGGGAATATATAAAAAGAATGACCGGGCAGCTTATCTTGTTTTTATTGGCTATCGTTTCAATGATCTTATTAACCAAAGTCGTCATGGATTTTTCCG
>DATHIE010000769.1:0-3837 GCA_035316905.1 Chryseolinea sp.
GTGATTGACAAACACCTGACTATTCGGAATATAGATGTATAGGGCATTTCAGGAATAAATGGGGCGGTTACTGGATCTAAGGTACAACTCGCAGATAAGAAGATTCGGTACCCAACTCAACCATGCGATGGTTGCGTATGCCGTGGGATGCGCCAAATCAAAAGACCATGATCCAAGAAATACGTAGACACGCAACGTGATCGCTGCGAGGGTGAGGGCAAAGCTCCGTAACATCCACTGCCGATGCGCTTGAAAGTCGCGTTGACGTATGCGTACGTAAGCCAGCCAGGTGAATACAAACCAAAGCGAACATTGAAGAACAAAACTTGCCTGAACAACAGGACCGCGATTAATGAACATGCTCATGATTAATCCGCCAGGAGCAGAAAAAAAAAGTATGCCCCCGACGTAAATCTTTCCAAGCAGCCGGTGGGTATTTCGCCAACGCAAGCCATATGTCGGGTGAACCTGAAAAAAACCTATCAATAGTATGACTGCAGCGATGAGTACATGTGCGTAGTAGGCTGGGAGGTACCATCCCGTTGCAATGGCGTCCTTCTTTAAGCGGAGAAATCCATATTCGGAATCAAGGTTTAAATACGAAAGCGCATTGATCGAGAGAGGAAGTGCCAGTAATAACAGTACGACATAAAACGAACCCCTCGGCAGCTTCATTCTTCGGTGAAATTAGGATAACGGCTTTTGAATAAGATCCAGAATCATGTTCAGAAATCTCAGGTTGTACCTGTCAATATAGGTCATCTCGTTTTCAAACTCCTCAACTTTTCTAAATCGTGGGCTGTACCAAGTACCAATCTGCTGAAACCGAGCTATCTTTTCTTTATCCTGAAATGTGTAGCCGTATGACGCAAGTATCTCATCTCGCATAAAAGTCAGCGCGCGAATAGAGAGAAACGTTGTTAACTCCTCTTTCTGAGTGACATTGCTGTAAACAAGGAAATTTCCCGTTAAATAAGAACTGTCGAGCAGAACAAACTGCGTTTGCGGGTAAAGTCGATTTGACTTAAGCTGAGTGATCTCCTTGTTGGTTCCTATAGAGAAATAGGTGTGCTGATAAAGGTTACTCTCATCGCCGGCTTCATATTCTCCAAACCAAAAATCATGTGGGGTCCGAACCTCCAACAAAGTGCTGTCGATAGGATGCATACTTACTTCCTGGCCGGAAATCGTGGCCACGTGAAGAGTGTCAAGCTTTTCATTGACAAAAACCAACGTGCTGGAGTTATAAAATTCTTCTCTTCCATCAAGGTATCGCTCTCTAATAGTTGTGACCACGGCCTGGATGCCCTCGGTAATTGATTCGAGAAAAGAACCGGTGGTTTCTTTGTAGTCAGTCCAGCCATTCACTGGAACCTTGGTGGTAGAAATGTTTCCTTCGATCTCGTCAAAGATCCCATGCTTTGACAGGTAGGATGGGGGAACGATTAAACCATTACCTGTCTGATCTGGCGACGGTATCTCGCAGAATGTGTGCATGTCAGGTTTTAGTCTGATGTTCTGTTTTAAAAACTCAAACTTGCTCACCCACTGTTTAATTTGTTCTGAAGGAAAACCTGAATGGTACATAAACTGGCCGTCGAGCCAACCATAAACCGAGTCTCGTTTGGCTATTGCCCAGACGTGATCACGTCCGTATGGAATAATGAGGTCGAACGAAGGCTCCACCAAAAGTTGTTTTTTGTTGATGTCGTAATAACCAACCTTCCCATCGCTTATCACTTCAACGAGACCTTCATCCTCGAAGCCTATTGATCCAATAAGATCATACGCAATAGGGATTATGGTATCACCTTTTGAGTCCACCAGGCCCATGTTTATTCCGTCATTGTGAAGATGACGAGTATCGTAATCGAGAAAAAAATTCGTCCAGGCCCCATCAACCACATAAAAGTAATTCTGTGAATTATAAGTACTGAACCATATCACTGAATCAAATTTTTCCTCAAGCTTCCTGGCATTTTCATAAATCCAAAGCCGTTCTTCCAACGCGAGTTTTCGATCTGCTTCCCACTCATTCCTGTTCTTGATTCGCGCAAACGCCTGGTAAAGACCTTCACCATCCAATTGTGTAATATTAAAGCTGCGGTCATCCGCGGTTAACCAAATTTCGAAAGTATACGCTTCCTTATCATTCGACGGCAGATCTTTGACTTTGAATGTCATAGGAACCTCCACCTTCACTTGATTATTGTGGAAGGTAATGTTCGCGTTGGCGAATGCAGCATCACACACGATAAACGGATCCTGGTTCTGAAGGATATTAACCACGGAAAGAATAGCATCACGAGTTTGTCTTGCCCGGAAGAAGGTCAGTATTTCGTCGTCAGATTTGGTGAGCGCTTCCTGAAATTCTGTAAGAAAACTCCTGACATTCTTTTCTGGATCCTCCTTTCGAAGAACGGAGCAAGCGGATGCGACCACAACTGCTGCGCAGAGGCTGATTGCAAATGACCGGGATTTCATGGTGTTATATAAGGTTACCGAAAGGCCCAAATTTAGTCAATCGAATTCAAACAGCACCTTTGACTAGGTTGTACTTCCGTTGTAATTCCAAACTAAAAGTTATTCGGTAGCAGGCATCGGGAGTCTGTCGGTAGAGGTTGATTAGTGAACGCTTTTCGGGCACCTTTGAAGCCACCCAATCATTCAAATTATGCCCCAATCACCCCTCAAAAAAACAAACAGTATCAAGCTGATAACTGCTGTATTCTTTGCTCTGCTTGCAGGCAATCTTTGCGCACAGACGCATGTTCCCGGTGTAGTTGGAAAGAATTTTTTAGCGATGACAGTATCCGATGCCGATTCGACCTCGCAATGGTATCAGAATATGTTCGGTGTGAAGCTTCTAAAAGAAATAAAGCCAGCTGATGGTTCGGTCCATATCAGAATCGAAGGAAATGAATTTCTAATGGTTGAAATTCTGGAGATGAAGGAATCCAGGAACATTGTTGATTGCAATCTGAAACAGGAACAGGCTCACCTGCTGCAAGGGTTCTTTAAGGCCGGATTGTTTGTAAGAGATGCGGAGAAAGTGGAGCAGTACTTCAAATCCAAAGGAATTGCCATTCCACATCCATTGTTTCATGATAAAGAGACTGCGACAAGCTCTTTTATCCTGGAGGATCCAAACGGGAATATGTTACAATTTATCGAGGATGAAAATAGCAGGCAAAAATGAGCTATTTTTTAACCGATTTAGCACCCGATCGGGGAATCTGAATCTCTATTTTTTCACGTGCAGACAGATGCGAGTTGGACTCCTGAATCACCAACGGTAAGGTTACACGAAAGAGTGATCCATGATCCAGCTCAGATTCAACTTCAATCGTTCCGTGAAGTACTTCTATTTGAGCTTTGATAAGATACAAACCGATGCCTCGTCCTTCTACGTGCGTATGGAAACGCTTGTATAGCTTGAACATGTTTTCCTTGTGTAGACGGGTATCAAATCCAAGACCATTGTCCGCGACCTCTATGATTACTTTTCCATCAATAACGCGGCTGGTTGCTACTACCCTGAGTTTTCGTTCAGGGGAACGAAACTTGATCGCGTTGCTTAATAAGTTGTAGAAAGTACTCTGCAGCATCGCGCGAACTGAGATTATTCGTGGAAGTGCATCAAAGCTGGCGGCAATTTCTTCCTGCCCGGTAAGGCTATCCTGGAGTAGACTGATGCTTTGCTGCCACTCGGCAGCCAGATCTACTAATTCGAGGTATTGATCCGGTTCGTTTCGGAGATCCAGCACTTTGTTGAGATCCTTTATGACAGCATCCAGATCGGACGCAGTTTTGCTCATCAAGTCGACCCACCTTTTT
>DATHIE010000770.1:0-3506 GCA_035316905.1 Chryseolinea sp.
TCGACTATATCGTCGGCACCTCCATAGGTGGGATCATCGGCGGTTGTTATGCTGCGGGAATGAGCCCTCTGCAAATTGAGCAAATGGTCACATCAGACCAGTTCCTTCGGTTGATCAATGGACTGCCAGAAACCGGGTACAACTACTATTATCACCGGGCTGATGAAACTCCACAGTTCCTCAAGCTTAACCTCGCGCTCGACTCGACGTTCAATTTTCAATTGAATTCAAGCCTGGCTAATGACGTTTCGTTGAATTTTGCGCTTGCGGAAAAAATGGCGCAGGCGTCCGTCATATCAAAGGATAATTTTGATAGCCTCTTTGTGCCCTTACGCGTGGTTACAGCCGATATCTTCACTCAGAGGGAGGAAGTGCTTCACAAGGGTTCGCTGAGCGATGCGCTCCGTGCAACTCAAACAGTTCCGTTCTTTTATAACCCCGTTCGCGTAGATGGGAAATATCTGTTTGACGGCGGCGTATACAACAACTTTCCCGTTGATGTGTTGCAGCGCGACTTCAATCCCGACGTGATCATCGGAGTTAATGTTTCAAGTAAGGTCTTTGATGAGTATCCTTATGACAATGACGAAAAGCTGATTTCCCAATCCTTATTGTTCCTTCTTTTAGACAAGTCAGACCCTTCTAGCATACCACCTAACGGTGTTTACATACAACCGAATGTTCGCGGCTATAATTCTTATGACTTCAGCAGGGTCAAAAGCCTTATCGACAGCGGTTATGTGCAGACTATGCGTCAGATTGAAGAGATAAAAACAAAGATTGTCGCACGAAAGTCGTGCGATGAAGTGATGCAACGGCGTAACGCATTCAATGACAAAAGTGTTCCATATGTTTTTGACAAGCTTACATTCAAGACTTTTAATTCAAGGCAACGCGGATATTTAAGAGCTTACTTCGGCAGTAAACGCAATGAAGATAAGTTTACTTATAGCGAGATAAAAAGCGGCTTCTTCAAGCTTGTTTCTGAAGAATACTTCAGTAACGTCTATCCAAACATTTTCTATGATTATCAAAAGAAGGCGTTCACACTTCAGCTGACACGCCGGCCGCAACAGAACTTCCAGGTAGGATTTGGAGGTGTCATCGCGACGCGTGACGTCAGCAACATATTCCTCGGTCTTAATTTTTACTATTTTAATAGAATACTAAGCCATGCTTCGGTGGGTTTTCAGACGGGAAATTTCTACAAATCGGCGCTGTTGAAATACAGAATGGATTTTCCATATCAGTTTCATATTGAACCCTACTTGTCTTTCGACGGATGGAACTACCTCAATAATGACGACTTGCTCGACGAAGTATCGACACCGGTGACACCGACAGTTCTCCGGCGGATCAACCGTAAATTCGGCATTCATATCGGTGTCCCTATACGTAATTCGTTCAAAGGAGTTGTTACGGTGGAGGGGTTCAATTCATTGGACAGGTACATCAATGGCGGTGTGTTTATCAGCACAGATACGCTCGATCAATTAAAGCTGCAAGGCTACAAGGTGGGTCTATCTGTTTCTATGAACAATCTTAACCGCAGACAATATGCTTCATCGGGAAAGAATATAAGCATATCGGCCGATTACTTTTCAGTCAAGGAGGATTTTACGCCCGGTAGTACTTCCATCCAAGAAGGACATACACGCGTGGATCATAGCTGGTACCGGATGAAGGCTAGCGCTGAGCAATACTTCGGAACTGGATGGTATAGGCCGGGATATTTGGCGGAGTTTGTTTTTTCGAACCAGCCTTTCCTTCAAAACTACTTTGGGACTATCATCAATGCGCCAGCCTTTTTTCCGCTTCAGGATAGCCGCACATTGATCCTTCAAAATTTCCGGGCATTCAAATACGCAGCGGGCGGGATAAGGAATGTTTTTAAGATCCGGAGCAAGTTGGAGTTCCGAGTAGAGGGCTACGCTTTCATGCCATTCGATCAGATCGTTCAGACATCGAACCAGCAAGCGGCCTTATTGGAAGATTCAAATGAGGTATTTTTCGCCGGATCTGCTGGCTTTGTGTTTCACTCGCTAATTGGACCGTTAAGCCTCAGCATGAATTATTATGACGACGACGAAAACGAAGTGGGATTCCTGCTACACGTCGGATTCTTGTTGTTCAATAAGCACTCGTTGGAATAAGATTGTATCTTTGTTAAACACTAGACAGACTCTTAACCAGGGTATTAGGCCAAGTTTTGAATTTTTTAGGTAAGTTTAAAAGTTAATTCAAACTTCAGCTTGCATGAGGCAATTTTTACTAACCCTACTTTTGATTTCTGCACTCTCCCAGTTGTCAAAAGCTCAAGTTGTACAATGGGCGTCAAAGGTTATTGAATTTTCATCGGAGCTCACGCCCGTTCAATATTCAGCGGCCCAAGCGTTGGGCAAGCCAAACGTGCTGCCAGCTGGGGGCCAGAGTCCCAATGCCTGGGCGCCCGACAAGCCCAAACGCAAGGAATTCCTGAAGTTGGGATTTGATAATCCTATAAGTATTAAACAGATAGCAATTGCCGAATCCTACAATCCAAGTGCAATATTCAGAGTCTTAGTATATGATGAAGCCGGCAAGGAATACCTGATTACCACACGCAACCCCCAGGCTGTGCCGCTAAAGGGGCGTATGATGAACATTTTCATGGAGGCAACACCTTATAAAGTTGCCGCCGTAAAGATCGAATTCGATGGGGCGGCTGTGCCTGATTATTATGGTATTGACGCCGTTGCAATCACGGACTCAAACTATCCCATTATCGCTGATATCCCTACCATGCAGCTATTGGCATCCGGTATCCTGATAGAAGCACTTGATAAGAATGTAAACAGCGAGTACGATGAGCTTCACCCCGTTCTTTCACCAGACGGCAAAACTTTATACTTCAGCCGCAAGAACCATCCGGGTAACGTGGGAGGGGCAAATGACGAAGAAGACATCTGGTACTCAGAACTCGACGCGGCAGGTCATTGGCAGCTTGCTCAAAATATGGGTCCAAAATTAAACAATAAGGGTCCGAATTTTGTCAACACCATTCAATCTGTAACTCCTGATGGCCGATCGGCAATCATGGTACTCGGAAACAAGTACATGCCTAATGGCAAAATGCTGGCAGGCGTTTCCATAAGCACCCACGTTAACGGCGAATGGAGCAAACCTGTGCCTCTTAACATCGTCAATGATTACAACTACAATCAGAAGGCAAACTATTTTCTTACCGATAACCGCCAGACCCTGTTGATGTCAATAGAGCGCGAGGATTCTTACGGTGATCGTGACCTTTACGTCACCTTCATAAATCGCGATAGCACGTGGTCAGAGCCTTTGAACCTCGGCGATGTTGTGAACACCGCCGGCGAAGAGTCTGCACCGTTCCTGGCATCAGATGACAAGACGCTTTATTTCTCATCCAACGGATTCAGCGGCTACGGGGGTAGCGATGTGTATGTGAGCAAAAGGCTTGACGACACCTGGAAAAACTGGTCTGAACCAGAAAACCT